>JBKBSH010000245.1:0-4138 GCA_046291795.1 Burkholderiaceae bacterium
AGACGAGTCGGTCGAGGGTCTGACGCAGATCGGCTTCGACGGCTATGCGATCGGCGGGCTTTCGGTCGGCGAGCCGAAGGAGCAGATGCTGCGCATGCTCGCGCACGTCGCGCCGAGGCTGCCCGACGACAGGCCGCGCTATCTGATGGGCGTGGGTACGCCGGAGGATCTGCTCGAAGGTGTGGCGCGCGGCATCGACATGTTCGACTGCGTTCTGCCGACCCGCAACGCGCGCAACGGGTGGCTTTTCACGCGCGCGGGCGACATCAAGATCCGCAACAGCCGGTATCGCCGCGACACGCGCCCGCTCGACCCCGACTGCAACTGCTACACGTGCATGCACTTCACGCGCGCTTACCTGCACCATCTTCAGCGCGTCAACGAAATCCTGGGCGCGCGGCTGAACACGATCCACAACCTGCACTTCTACCTCGACCTGATGCGGCAGGCGCGCATCGCGATCGAGGAGCGGCGCTTCGGGGATTTCGCGCGGCGCATCGTCGAGTCGCGCGCGCAGGGTGTGGCCGACTGAGCGGTGCGCCGCGCCGCGCACAGCCGCGATCGAACGCGCCGCGCTGGCTATAATCCGCCGCCTTCCGCAAGCTCGCCTGCAGGACGGGCGCGGCGTTCAGACCAAACGACCGGCCGCACATGCGCGGCCCTGGAGTCACGCATGCTCTTCATCTCCGACGCGCTCGCGCAGACCGCGCCCGCCGCCCAGCCCGGTGCCGAGTCGATGCTGACGTCGATCGGCTTCATGGTGCTGATCTTCGTCGTCTTCTACTTCCTGCTGATCCGTCCGCAGACCAAGCGCCAGAAGGAGCACAAGGCGATGGTCGAAAGCCTCGCCAAGGGCGACGAGGTGCTGACCGCGGGCGGGATCGTCGGCAAGATCACCGACCTGTCGGATCAGTACATCACGCTGCAGATCGGCACCGCCGGCGACAAGCCGGTCGAGATCGCGGTGCAGAAGAACGCCGTTCAGACGCTTCTGCCCAAAGGAACGATGAAGTCGCTGTAGAAGCGGCGTCGAACGCGGCACCGATCCCGCCTCCTACGCCCGATCGCCGACCCACGGCTCGACGCATGAATCGCTACCCGCTCTGGAAGTACGTCGTCATCGCCGTCGCGCTCATGTTCGGCGCGCTGTATTCGGCGCCGAACCTGTTTCCCGAGTCGCCGGCGGTGCAGGTGTCGTCGCAGAAGGCGACCGTCAAGATCGACGCCGGCGTTCTCGCGCGCGTCGAGTCGGTGCTGAAGCAGGCGGCCATCGCGTACGACGGCGCGTTCCTCGACCAGGTGGGGCTCAACACGACGGTGCGCGTGCGCTTGCGCGACACGGACACGCAGCTCAAGGCGAAGGACGCGCTCGAGCGCGCGCTGAACCCGGACGCGACCGACCCTGCCTATGTCGTCGCGCTGAACCTGCTGTCGACGTCGCCGCGTTGGATGGCGTCGATCCGCGCGCTGCCGATGTACCTGGGTCTCGACCTGCGCGGCGGCGTGCACTTCCTGATGCAGGTGAACACGGCCGAGGCGGTCAACAAGCGGCTCGATGCGCTGGCCGGCGACTTGCGCACGCTGCTGCGCGACAAGGACGTGCGGCACGCCGGCATCGCGCGCAACGGCCAGCAGATCGAGATCCGTTTCCGCGACGCCGACACGCGCGCCAGGGCGATCGGCGTGATCCGCGACAGCCTGGGCGAACTCGCGCTGCGCGAGGACACCGCCGGCGCCGACCTGCTGCTGGTCGCGACGATGACGCCGGCGGCCGTGAAGAACGTCCAGGACGGCGCGCTGAAGCAGAACATCACGACGCTGCACAACCGGATCAACGAGCTCGGCGTGGCCGAGCCGGTGATCCAGCAGCAGGGCGCCGACCGCGTCGTCGTGCAGCTGCCCGGCGTGCAGGACACCGCTCGCGCGAAGGACATCATCGGCCGCACCGCCACGCTCGAAGCGCGGCTCGTCGACCTGAGCGCGGAGGCGCAGGCCGCCGTAGTCGGCAACGCACCGGTGCCGTTCGGCTCCGAGCTGTTCACGGTCGGCCGCGGCGCGCCGGTCGTGCTGAAGAAGGAAGTGATCTTCTCGGGCCAGCAGCTGCAGGGCGCGCAGGCGACCTTCGACGAGAACCAGCGTCCCGCCGTGTCGGTCGAGCTGAACGAGACCGCCGGCCGCGTGATGCGCAAGGTCACCCGCGAGAACCTGAAGAAGCCGATGGCGGTCGTGCTCTTCGAGAAGGGCAAGGGCGAGGTGCTGACGGTCGCGACGATCCAGAGCGAGTTCGGATCGCGCTTCCAGATCACCGGGCTCGACAGCCCGAGCGTGGCCAACGACCTGGCGCTGCTGCTGCGCGCCGGAGCGCTCGCCGCGCCGATGGAGATCGTCGAGGAGCGCACGATCGGTCCGAGCCTCGGCGCGGAGAACATCCGCGCGGGCTTCACTTCGACCGTATACGGCTTCACCGGCATCGCGATCTTCATGATCGCCTACTACGTGATCTTCGGGCTGATCTCGGTGATCTCGCTGTCGGTCAACGTGATGCTGCTGATCGCGCTGCTGTCGCTGCTGCAGGCCACCCTCACGCTGCCCGGTATCGCCGCGATCGCGCTGACACTCGGCATGGCGATCGACGCCAACGTGCTGATCAACGAACGGATCCGCGAGGAACTGCGCCGCGGCGCCACACCGCAGCAGGCGATCGCGCAGGGCTACGAGAAGGCGTTCGCGACGATCCTCGACTCGAACGTCACCACGCTGATCGCCGGCATCTTCCTGTTCCTGCTCGGCTCCGGACCGGTGCGCGGCTTCGCGGTCGTGCACTGTCTGGGCATCCTGACCTCGATCTTCTCGGCGGTGTTCGTCTCGCGCGGCATCGTCAACCTGGTCTACGGCTCGCGCAAGCGGCTGGCGAGCCTGTCGATCGGCCAGGTGTGGAAACCCGGCGCTGCCGCGAGCGGCGGCAAGTGATCGCGCGCTGAAAGGGCCGACGCATGGAGTTCTTCCGGATCCGCCGCACGATTCCGTTCATGCGCTATGCGCTGATCCTGAACGCGATCTCGGTGATCACGTTCGTGGTCGCGGTCGGCTTCCTCGCGGTGCGCGGGCTGAACCTGTCGATCGAGTTCACCGGCGGCACGGTGATGGAGGTCTCGTATCCGCAGGCGGCCGACCTGAACAAGATCCGCGCGGCGGTCGAAGGCAAGGGCTGGGGCGAGTTCCAGGTGCAGAACTTCGGCACGTCGCGCGACGTGCTGATCCGGCTGCCGGTCAAGGAGGGATTCACGTCGGGCCAGCAGGCCGAGCAGGTGATGGCGCTGCTCAAGGCGCAGGATCCCGGGGTCGAACTGCGGCGCGTCGAATTCGTCGGTCCGCAGGTGGGCGAGGAGCTCGCGCACGACGGCGCGCTCGCGCTGCTGATGGTCTGCATCGGCATCATGATCTACCTCGCGTTCCGCTTCGAATGGAAGTTCTCGGTCGCGGCGATCGTCGCCAACCTGCACGACGTCGTGCTCGTCGTCGGCATGTTCTCGATCTTCGGCTGGGAGTTCTCGCTGCCGGTGCTGGCTGCGGTTCTCGCGGTGCTCGGCTACTCGGTCAACGAGTCGGTGATCATCTTCGACCGCGTGCGCGAGCACTTCCGGACGATGCGCAAGGCAGCCGTGACCGAAGTGATCGACTCGGCGATCACCGCGACGATCTCGCGCACGATGATCACGCACGGATCGACGCTGATGATGACGCTCGCGATGCTCGCTTTCGGCGGGCCGGCGCTGCACTATTTCGCGCTCGCGCTGACGATCGGCATCCTGTTCGGCATCTACTCGTCGGTGTTCGTCGCCGCGGCGATCGCGATGTACCTCGGCGTCAAGCGCGAGGATCTGGTCAGGCCGGCGAAGAAAGAGGAACAGCAGATCGTTCCCTGAGCGGATCGCTCCCGCCGCGCGCCTTCGTCCGACGCGGCCGCCGGCAGCCGACACCCGAAGCCCATGGCCCCCGTCCGCATCTGGGACCTGCCGACGCGGCTGTTCCACTGGACGCTCGCGCTGCTGGTCGTGTTTTCGGTGACGACGGCCAAGATCGGCGGCAACTGGATGGACTGGCACCTGCGGTCGGGCTATGCGGTGCTCGCGCTGCT
>JBKBSH010000024.1:0-14272 GCA_046291795.1 Burkholderiaceae bacterium
GTCGAGCGAGTCGCGGCGCCGCCTGCTTCGCGTGCCCCCGCGCAGAGCGCCGAGCCCGCGCCGGCGCCCGGCGCGACCGAAGCGGTCGACGATGAAACCCCGCGTCGCGCGGCACGCCCGTCGTGGATGCAGCGGGCGCTGCGCGAGGGGCGCGACTGCTTGGTCGCGCGCGACTTCACGTGCACAATCCGCCGCGCCGAGGCGGTTCTGGAGGCCGACCCCGAAGACCCGGCGGCGCAGCGCCTGTTGAAGCTTGCGCGCGCCGGCCAGGAGGCCGCGCTGTCGAGCGACTGGAAGATGCGCTGAGATCGATCGTCGTGGAGCCCTGTCATGCCGATGTCCCGTCCGCTTCCCCATCTCCGACGCTGCGGCCTCGCGCTCGCCGTCGCCGCGGCGCTGGCCGGTTGCGCGCAAGTCCCGCGAAGCCATGCGGCGAGCGAGGATCCGTGCAATCCGGTAGTCGGCGCCGTGATCGGCGGTGCGGCCGGCGCGCTGGTGGGCGGCGACCGGCATCGCACGCAGGGCGCACTGCTCGGCGCGGGGCTGGGCGCGCTCGCCTGCGTCGCGTACAACTACCGGGTGTCGCAAACGAAGACGGCACAGCAGGTCGGCGACGAGTACCGCAGGGCGCACAACGACCAGCTTCCACCCGCGCCGGTCGTCACCGCCTATCGAACCGAAACGACGCGCCCGACTGCCAGGGGCGGCGACGACGTGACGGTGCGGTCGAGCATCGAGGTGGTTCCCGGCGCGCGGGAACCGCTGCGCGAGCTGCGCGAGGAGTTCGTCGTCGTCGATCCGAAGGGTGTGGAACGCAGCCGGATCGCCAAGACCCCTGCGCCCGCAGGCGCGGGCGGCGGCGCCTACGTATCGACGCTGCAGTTCACTTTCCCGCAGGGCGTTCCGCCCGGCGAATACCGCGTGCAGTCGCGGCTTTACGTCAACGGCGCGCCGGCGAAGACGAGCGCCGTCAGGATTCAGGTGGCGCGCATGCCCGCAGGCGGCACCGTCGTCGCGGCGGCCGACCGAGTGGATCACCGATGAAGCTGCTCGCGCTGAAGGTCATTTCGCGACCGGACGAGTCCGACACGACGCCGCTCGCCGCGTACTTCGACGCCAGCGGCGGGCTGATCGGCCGCGCGGAGACCGCGCGGCTTCTGCTGCCCGACCCGAAACGCATGGTGTCGCGCTTCCACGCGCACGTGAGTTTTCACGAGGGCACGTACTACCTCGAGGACATGGGCAGCACCAACCCCGCGTCGGTCAACGGGCAGGCGCTCGCGTCCGGGCAGAAGGTGCCGCTCGCGGCGGGTGACCGCATCCGCATCGGCCACTACACGATCGCGTGCGACTTCGAGGAAGGTCCGGCCGCCCTCGCCGGCGCGGCCGCGCACGGCGACTCGGCCGGCGACGACGAGATCGAGCAGCACACCCGCATCCTCACGCGCCCGCTGGTGATCGCCGCCGCGGGTGCGCGAGTCGCGGCGGCGTCGGTCGACGAGTTGTGGCGCGCGTTCGAGGAGGGCGCGGGCGTCAAGGTCGATCTGCCGGGCGGCCCGCGTCCCGAACTGATGCGAACGATCGGCGGCATGGTGCGCGACGCGATCGGCGGTCTGCGCCGCCTGCTCGCGTCGCGGCGCGAGGCGAAGAAGGAGGTCGACGCCGACGTGACGACGCTGCGCGTGCGCGGGATCAACAACCCGCTGAAGTTCGCGCAGGACGACGTGCGCGCGCTCGCCAACGTGCTGAAGCCGCCGATCCCCGGTTTCATGACCGGGCCGGAAGCGATCAGGGACGCCGTGCTCGACCTCGAGTCGCACATCGCCGCGACGACGACCGCGATGCGCGTGGCCTCCGAGCGCGTGCTCGCGCGCTTCGAGCCCGGGGCGCTCGCAGCGCGGCTCGCAGGCGGCGGCGTGCTCGGCAGCATCCTGCCGATGGCGCGCAAGGCGCGGTTGTGGGACTTGTACGTCGAGCAGCACCGCGCGATCGCACGCGACGCGCACGCCGCCTTCCAGCAGGCCTTCGACGAAGCCTTCGCTGCGGCGTATGAAGCCGAGGTGCAGCGCATCCGCAAGGAACGGCAGGCGCGCAGGGCCTGGTAGCCGATCGGATCGCGTGTCGCCGCCCGGGACGCGGCGGGCGCTAACCGCGCATGAACTCCAGCACCTTCTCGCGCACGTCGGGCGGGAAGTCGGTCGGGCGCTGCGACTTCTGGCTGACGCAGACCGCCACGCGGTTCATCTTCACGCGATCCTCGCCGTCTTTGCTCACGCCCATCGTGAAGCGAATCGACGAGCGGCCCAGGTGCGAAACCGTCAGCCAGAAGTCGACCGTCTCGCCCATTTTCGTCGGCGCAAGGAAGGTCGTCTCCAGCTTCACCGTCGGCAGCGCGAGCCCGCGCTCCATCAGGAACCGGTCGAACGGCACCTCGATCGCCTCGTAGAACCAGTCCTCGACGAGCGCGTTGAAGATGTGGAAGTAGTGCGGATAGAACACGTAGCCGGTCGGGTCGCAGTGCGACAGCCGGATGATGTAGGGCTTGATGAAGGTCATCGCCGCCTCTGCGCAGTCCTCATAGGTCTGTCCTCACCTTCCACAGCTCCGGAAAGAGCACCACGTCGAGCATGCGCCGCAGGTACGCCACGCCGCTGGTGCCGCCGGTGCCGCGCTTGAAGCCGATGATGCGCTCGACCGTCGTCACGTGGCGGAAGCGCCATTGCCGGAACGCGTCCTCGAGGTCGACCAGTTCCTCGGCCAGCTCGTACAGCGCCCAGTGCTCGCGCGGCGCGCGGTAGACCGCGAGCCAGGCCTGCTCGACCGACTCCGAAAACGCGTGCGGCTCGCGCAGGTCGCGGTCGAGCACGGCGGGGTCGATCGCGAAACCGCTGCGCGCGAGCAGACGGATCGCCTCGTCGTACAGCGAAGGCGCGGCCAGCGCACGCGCGAGCTCATCCCGGATATCGGCGCGATGCGCGTGCGGCTTGAGCATCGCGGCGTTCTTGTTGCCCAGGATGTACTCGATCTCGCGGTACTGCCACGACTGAAAGCCCGAACTGGACCCGAGAAACGGCCGAATCGCGCTGTACTCGGACGGCGTCAGCGTCGACAGCACGTCCCACGCATGCACGAGCTGCTCCATGATCCGCGACACGCGCGCGAGCATCTTGAACGCGGGCGCAAGCTGATCGCCGCGGATGGCCTCGCGCGCGCCACGCAGCTCGATCAGCATGAGCTTCATCCACAGCTCGCTCGTCTGGTGCTGGATGATGAACAGCCACTCGTTCGGATCGGCAGACAACGGCTTCTGTGCCGACAGGATCGCGTCGAGCTGCAGATAGTCGCCGTAGGTCATGCTGCCCGCGTAGTCCATCCGCGCGCCGAAGTCGGCGGGGTCGGGCGGCCGATCGGGTCGTTTGGCGGTCATGTCACGGGCTTGCGCTGCATGAAGTCGGGCCGGTCCCAGCCGCGGGTGGCGAGGATGTCACGAAGCGCTTCGACCGCATCCCAGACATCGACGAATCGTACGTACAGCGGCGCGAAGCCGAACCGCAGGATGTCCGGCGCGCGGAAGTCGCCGATCACGCCGCGCGCGATCAGCGCCTGCATCACGGGCCACGCGTTGTCGTGCGCGAACGAGACCTGGCTGCCGCGCCGTTGCGCGTCGCGCGGCGTGACGAGCGCGAGGCCGAGCCCCGCACAGCGCTCCTCGACGAGCGCGATGAAAAGCCCGGTCAACGCGACCGACTTGGCGCGCAGCGCGCCGGTGCCGGCCGCGAGCACGGTGTCGACGCCGCAATCGAGCGCGGCGAGCGCGACGACCGAGGGCGTGCCGACGGCGAAGCGGTCGATGCCTCGAGCCGGCGCGTAGTCGGATTCGAAGTCGAACGGCGCGCGGTGACCGAGCCAGCCCGCCAGCGGCTGCGCGAAGGTGCGGTCCGCGAGCGCCGCGAGGTGCCGCTGCGCGACGAATGCGAACGCCGGCGCGCCCGGGCCGCCGTTCAGGTACTTGTAGCCGCAGCCGACCGCGAAGTCGGCACCTGCGGCGTTCAGATCGACCGGCACCGCGCCGGCGGAGTGCGCGAGATCCCAGATCGCGAGGGCGCCCGCGCCGTGCGCGCGCCGAGTCAGCCCGGCCATGTCGTGCATCGCGCCGGTGCGGTAGTTCACGTGCGTCAGCATCAGCACCGCGACGCGCTCGTCGATCGCACCGGCGACCTCGTCGAACTCGACGAGCCTGAGCGCATGGCGGCCGCCGGCGAGATCCGTCAGCGCCTGCGCCACGTACAGGTCCGTGGGGAAATTGCCGCGCTCGGACAGGATCACGCGCCGCTCGTTCGTCGACGCCTGCGGGCGCGCGGCCTGCAGCGCAAGCGCGGTCGCGAGCACCTTGAACAGGTTGATCGAGGTCGAGTCGGCGCAGATCACCTCGTTGGGCTCGGCGCCGACGAGCCGCGCGATCTTGGCTCCGACGCGCCGCGGCGCGTCGATCCACCCGGCCGCATTCCACGAACGGATCAGACCCTCGCCCCATTCGCGCTCGACGACCTCGCGCAGGCGCGCCGGGGTCGCACGCGGCAGCGGTCCCAGCGAATTGCCGTCCAGATAGATCACGCCGTCGGGCAGCGCAAAGGCGTTTCGATGCGGCGCGAGGGGGTCGCTCGCGTCGCGCGCGGCGCAGTCCTGTCGTGTCGTGCCCATGCGAGCCCCCGGCGCTACAGCGCGCGCAGTACCGCGCGCACCGGGGAGGCGTCCAGCCCGCGCCACTTCAGCGGCAGCGCGATCAGCTCGTAATCGCCCTCGGGCACCGCGTCGAGCACGATGCCTTCGAGGATCGCCATGCCGTACTCGCGCACGCGCAGATGGCTCGCGAGCGTCTTGCTCGTCTGCGGGTCGAGCGACGGCGTGTCGATGCCGACGAGCTTGACGCCGTGCGCGTGCAGCAGGTCGATCGTCGCCGGCGCGATCGCGGCGAACGCCGGGTCCCACGCAGCGACCGGCGCGCGCGCGTACGTCCGAAAGAGCACGCGCGGCGGCAGCGCGTCCCGCAGCCGCGGCTCGACGTGGCGCGGTTCGATCAGGCTGCCCGCGCCGATCGCGTGGATCACCCGGCACGGGCCGAGATAGGGATCGAGCGCAACGTCGCCGATCGAGGCACCGGCGCCGTCGTAGTGCAACGGCGCGTCGGTGTGCGCTCCCGTGTGCGGCGACATCGTGATTTCGGACACGTTGACCGGGCACCCTGGACCCAGCTTCCAGGTCCAGCGGAACGCGAACGGCGTGTCGCCCGGGAAGACCGGAAAGCCGGGCGCCACGCTCGGCGAGATGTCGTACAGGGCGCGCATCGGGCGGATTCTAGGCTTGGGTATGCTTCGCCGGCTCTGCAGCCCCCGCCGTCTGCCGCAGCGAAGCGAGCGGCGCACCACACTTCTCCGTGCAGCGCATCGATCCCCGCACCGCGCTTCTGCTGACGTTGCCACCGCTGCTGTGGGCGGGCAACGCCGTGTTTGCGCGGCTGCTCGTCGGCCAGGTTCCGCCGCTCGCGCTATCGCTTGCGCGATGGGTGATCGCGCTCGCGATCTTTCTTCCGTTCACCTGGTCGGCGTTGCGGACCCATTCCGCCGCCCTGCGCGCGCAGTGGAAGGACGTCGCGCTGATCGGCGTGCTCGGCGTGGGCTGCTACAACTCGTTCCAGTACGTCGCCGTACAGACGTCGACCGCGGTCAACGTCACGCTGATCGCGGCGTCCACCCCGGTGTTCGTGCTGGCGACCGGCGCGCTGTTTTTCGGCGAGCCGACGCGCCGCGCACAGTGGATCGGCGCGTGCGTGTCGCTGGCCGGTGTGCTGGCGGTGCTCGCGCGCGGCGATCCGGCCAATCTGCTCGCGCTGTCGTTCGTGCCGGGCGACCTGATCATGCTGGCGGCGAATCTGACGTGGACGCTGTACACGTGGCTGCTGCGCACGCGCCGGCCCCGGCTGCCGTTCGCGCCGTTCCTCGCCGCGCAGATGGCCTTCGGCGTGATCGCGATCGCGCCGTTCACGATCGCCGAAAGCGCGCTGGGCGCCGCGCCGATTCACTGGAGCCCGACGGTCGTCGCGGTGATGCTGTATGTCGCGCTGCTGCCGTCGATCGTCGCATACGCCGTGTGGGACCATGGCGTCGCGCGAGTCGGCGCGGTCATTCCCGTGTACTTCGCCAACCTGACGCCGGTGGCCGCCGGCATCCTGTCGACCCTGGTTCTCGGCGAGTTACCGCGCGGTTACCACTTGGCGGGGCTGCTGCTGATCGTCGCCGGAATCCATCTGGCCAGCCGTCGGGGCGGGTGAGGCGCGGCGCCGCTGAAGTCGGCACGCGTGTCGGGCGCACTGCGGGCGCCCTTTGGCATCCGCGACCCTTCCGGCTCAGCGCAGCGAACCGAGCAGCGCCTTCGGCAGCGGCGCTTCGGTCAGCTTGGCGACGTAACGGCTGCCGTGGAAGATCAGCGGCGCACCGCCGATGCACTGGAAAGCCTCGACGCGGCCGACCAGGATCACGTGGTCGCCTTCCTCGTACTGGCTGCGGTTGCCGCACTCGAACCAGGCGGTGCAGCCTTCGAGCCTGGGCAACCCGCTGTCGGTGGGGTGCCATCCGATGGCGTCGAACTTGTCGGCGCCGCGTGTGGCGAAGCGGCGCGCGATCTCGAGCTGGTCTGCGGCGAGCACATGGATCAGATAACGCTCGGCCTCGCGGAACACCGCCAGGCATTCGGCCTTCAGCGCGAGGCACCACAGCACCAGCGGCGGGTCGAGCGACACCGACGCGAACGAGTTGACGGTCAGTCCGGTCGGCGTGCCGTCCGGCGCGCGCGTGGTGACGACGGTCACGCCCGTGGCGAACTGGGCGAGCGCGCGGCGGAAATCGGCGGAAGGGTCGGCTTTGGTTCGCATGGACATCGAAGTCGCGCATCGACTCGCGAAGCGCCCTTCGCCCGCACGGCGGGACAGGGGCGACGGTGAAGGAAGCGGGCCGGGCTTTACAGCGTTCTTTTCCAAGCCATGCCCTTCGGCTGCGCGATTCTACGTTCCGATACGATGCGCGCATGGCCATCGCATCGTTTCCCGGCCTGGACGCGCTCGTCGAGCGGCGGATCGCCGAGGCGATCGCGCGCGGCGACTTCGACGATCTGCCCGGTGTCGGCAAGCCGCTCGCCCTCGACGACGATGCCCTCGTTCCCGAGGATGTCAGAGTGGCATATCGCATCCTTAAGAACGCCGGCTACGTTCCGCCCGAGCTGGAACAGATCGCCGAGGTCGATCGGCTGCTCGCCGCGATCGAGCGCGCCGAGCTGGGCGATGCCGAACGGGCACGCGCCAGCCGCCGGCTGCGGGCGCTGCTGATCCAGATCGAAGCGAGCGGGCGCCCCGCCACTGCGATGCGTGCGTGGCTCGATTACAACGAGGCCATCACGCGGCGGTTGCGCTGAACCTTGTACCGGTCCGCGGCGAACCCATATTCCGCTGCGGTCGCCAACCAAGAAAAACAGGAGGAATCATGCGTCGCTTGCTTGCCGTACTGGCCATCGGACTGGCATCACTGCTCGCGGGCTGCGGCTACAACGAGATTCAGGCCAGGGACGAGGCCGTCAAGGCGGCGTGGGCCGAAGTGCTGTCGCAGTACCAACGGCGTGCGGATCTGATCCCGAACATCGTGAACACCGTCAAGGGAGAAGCGAACTTCGAGCAGGAGACGCTGGCCCGCGTGGTCGAAGCGCGCGCGAAAGCGACTTCGATCCAGGCCACACCGGAACTGGTGAACGATCCGGCGGCGCTCGCGCGTTTCCAGCAGGCGCAGGGCGAGTTGTCGTCGGCGCTGGCGCGGCTGCTGGTCGTCGTCGAGAACTACCCGAACCTCAAGGCGAACCAGGCCTTCCAGGATCTGCGCACGCAGCTGGAAGGCACCGAGAACCGTATCGCCATCGCGCGCAACCGCTACGTCAAGGCCATCCAGGAATACAACGTGCTCGTGCGGCAGTTCCCCGTCAACCTGACGGCGATGGTGTTCGGCTACAAGGAAAAGCCGCAGTTTGCAGTCGAGAACGAAGCGGAGCTGAAGAAGGCACCGACGGTGGACTTCGGCACGAAGAAGTGATCGTGCTCGCCGCGAGCGTGCGATGCGGCCGGCGACGCCATCCGTGCGGCGGCCCGGAACCGATCCGAAGCCGAACCGTTGCCCGATGAAGGCGCTGCAGCGGGTCGGCCGCGCGCTGGCGCTGGTCGCCGCGTTCGCGGTGGCTGCGATCGCACATGCCGCCCTCCCGCCGCGCGGCGCCGACGGTCTGCTCGCGGTGCCGCCGCCGGCGCGTGTGACCGACTACGCCGGCGTGCTGTCGCCGCAGCAGAAGCGGGCGCTCGACGACAAGCTGGCCGCGTTCGAGATGGCGCACGGCGCGCAGATCGCCGTGCTGATCGTCCCCAGCACCCAGCCGGAGCCGATCGAGGATTTCGCGCACCGCGTCGGCGAGGCGTGGAAGATCGGCCGCGCCGGCATCGGCGACGGCGTGCTGGTAATCGTCGCGAAGGACGACCGCCGGCTGCGCATCGATGTCGCGCGCTCGCTCGAAGGCGCGCTTCCCGACGTGACCGCGCGGCGAATCGGCCGCGAGATCATGGGTCCGTACTTCCAGCGCGGCGACTACGCCGGCGGCCTGTCTGCAGGACTCGACGAGATCTTCCGTCGGATCGAAAGCGAAGGTCTACCCGCGCCACGCGAGCCACCTGCGACCGGCGCGGACGCGGACCTTTTGGCGCTGCTGATGCCTTTCGTGATCGGCGGCTTCGTGGTCGGCGTCATCCTGCGGCGGATCTTCGGGATTCCTGGATCGCTGCTGGCTGCCGGCGGCAGTGGATTCGCCGCGGCCAAGGTGCTCGCATCCGGCGCGCTCGGCGCGCTTGCCGGCCTGGCGGTGTTCGTGCTGACGGTCGGCGGCGGCTCGCGCGCGGCCCGCGTGCTGGGCGGACGCCGTGGCGGTGTATTCATTCCGGGCGGTTGGAGCGGTGGCGGCTGGTCTGGCGGCGGCGGATGGACCTCCGGCGGCGGCGGCGATTTCAGCGGCGGCGGAGCGACGAGCGACTGGTGAGCCGATGCGATTCGTCCGATGGATTCGCCATCTCTTCGCCACGCCGCTGGCGATCCGGCGGGCGTTCCCCGCTGCAACGCTCGCGCGCATCCAGGAAGCGATCGCGGCGAGCGAGTCCCGCCACACCGGCGAGATCCGCTTCGCGGTCGAAGCGGCACTGCCGTGGTCGTACCTGCGGCGCGATGCGCCCGTGCGCGAACGCGCGCTGATGATCTTCTCCAAGCTGCGCGTGTGGGACACCGAGCAGAACAACGGCGTGCTGATCTACGTCGAACTGGCCGACCACGGCATCGAGATCGTCGCCGACCGCGGCATCGCGCGCCACGTCCCGCACGAGGAATGGCAGGCGATCTGCGATGCGATGCGCGAGCGGTTTCGCGCGGGCGACTTCGAAGGCGGCGCGCTCGCCGGCATCGAACGCGTCGGCGAGAAACTCGCCCAGTTCTTTCCGCTGGTGCAAGGGCGGGTCAATCCGGACGAACTGTCGAACAGACCCGCAGTCCTCTAGCATCCGAGCCCGTCGCGGCGGCTCGATCGTCGGCTCGTTGGGGGCATGCCTCGACTGTCGGGAAAATCTACGATCCAGGTCATCCAGAAGACAAGCGGCATCCCATCCTCTGGATTTGTGTAGGCTCCATCCTGTTGGCACGGCGCGTGCATAAGTATCTTTTTCGGGAAACTTTCCCGAGGCCAATCGAACGAGACGGAGAGAGCGATGAAGGCTTGCAAGAAACTGGCTGCGGGGCTGATGGCGGCGCTGTGCATCGGAGGCACTGCGTCCGCAGCGGACATCCTCTGTCAAGACCCGTCGCTCAACCACATGCTGGTCGACAGCAGCTACGTGTCTGCCTGTCTGGACGCGGGCACGGGCAACCTGACCGGCAATCCGCTGAACGATCTGTTCATCAATGGCGTGGGCGCAGGTTATGGGTTCATCGGCGAGACATCGTGGTCCCAAAGCGGCGGCACGGGCACATTCAGCCTGAGTCCCGCACTGTGGGGGGCCTACGACTCGATCGCGATCGGATTCAAGTTCGGAACCGGCAATAGCCCGGACGAGTGGTTCGTCTACGCGCTCAACGACGACGTGAGCTCCGGCATCTGGACCTTCGTCAACATGTTCGAACTTGGCGGCGGACTGTCTCACGTGAACCTGTACGGCATCGCGGGCGGAAGCAACGTTCCTGAACCAGGCGTGCTCGGCTTGCTGGGACTCGGGCTCGCGATGCTCGGACTGATGCGCCGGCGTAAGTCCTGATCGAGCGCACTCGACAGACCGGACAAGCCCCGCCTCGCGCGGGGCTTTCTCTTTCCAGCGCTGCTGCGGGCGGTCGCGTGCGACGAGGGTAAGCTGTGCCCTGCTTTCACGACGAATGCGCATTGCCAGGACCGGAGACCGCATGTCGATCCGATTTCCGTTGCAGCAGGCGCCGCGGCCCGGCCATGAATTCGCCACGCTCGCCGGCGGCTGTTTCTGGTGCCTCGAAGCGGTGTTCGAGGAACTCGAAGGCGTCGTCGACGTCGAGTCCGGCTACGCAGGCGGGCGCGTCGAGCGGCCGAGTTATCGGCAGGTGTGCCTAGGCGACACCGGCCACGCCGAGGTCGTCCGCATCGAGTTCGACCCGAAGCGGATCTCGTACCGCGAGCTGCTCGAGGTGTTCTTTGCGATCCATGACCCGACGACGCTCAACCGCCAGGGCAACGACGTCGGCACGCAGTACCGTTCGGCAATCTTCTATCACTCGCCCGAGCAGAAGCGCATCGCGGAACAGGTGATCGCCGAGGCGCAGCCGCATTACGCGAGCGAGATCGTCACGCAGGTCGTCCCGGCGATGAATTACTTCCGCGCCGAGGACTACCATCAGGAGTACTTCAGGCACAACCCGGCGCAGGGCTACTGCATGTTCGTCGTCGCGCCGAAGGTCGAGAAATTCCGCAAGGCCTTCGCCGCGAAGCGCAGGAAGCCGGCCTAGCGCGGGGGCAGCGGCACCGCACGCGACATTGGATCAATTCGGCATCGAATTCGGCGCGATGGGCTCGCGCTGCGAAGTGCGCGTGTACGCGCGCGACGAAGCGACCGCGCGCGCCTGGGCCGACGTCGCGATCGCCGAGGTGCGCCGCATCGAGAACAAGTTCTCGCGCTATCGCGACGACAGCGTCACCTCGGCGATCAACCGCGCCGCCGGCGGCGACGCGGTCGAAGTCGACGACGAGACCGCGGCGCTGCTCGACTTCGGCGCACGCCTGTATTCCGCCAGCGGCGGCGCCTTCGACCTGACCTCGGGCGTGCTGCGTCGCGCGTGGGATTTCCGCAGCGGCCGCGTTCCGGCGCAGGACGAGATCGACGCGCTGCTCGGGCTGATCGGCTGGTCGAAGGTCCAGTGGCATCGTCCTCGCCTGCGACTGCCGCGGCCCGGTATGGAGATCGACTTCGGCGGCATCGGCAAGGAGTACGCGGCCGATCGTGCCGCGGGCGTGCTGATCGAGCAGGGCGCGCGGCACGGTTTCGTCAACCTCGGCGGCGACGTGCGCGCGTTCGGCGCGCAGCCCGACGGTGCGCGCTGGCGCATCGCGATCCAGCATCCGCGCGCTGCAGGGGGTGCGGCGATCGGCGCGATCGACATCGCGGGCGAGGCGGTGGCCACCTCGGGCGATTACGAGCGCTTCTTCGAAAAGGACGGACGGCGCTACTGCCACATCCTCGACCCGCGCAGCGGCTGGCCGGCGGCGCACTGGCAATGCGTGTCGGTGTGCGCGCCGCTCGCGGTGGCTGCCGGGGCGTGTTCGACGATCGCGATGCTCAAGCCGGTCGACGAGGCACTCGCGTTCCTGCGTGACCAGAACGTCGACTTCATCGCCGTCGACGCCGACGGGCGCGTGCATCGGCGCGGGCGACCACCCGGGTGAGGCCGGATCAGCCCGTCGACAGGATGCGCCGCGCGCGCCGCAGGAAGTCCTCGGCCTTTTTTTCGTCGATCGTGAGCCGGATCAGCTTGTAGCAGGCGTCGACACTGATGCCGAGTTCGACCGCACCGGCGCCGCCGGACTCGATCCGCGAGACGACGCGTTCCGCGTGCTCGCCCAGCAACTGGCGCGCCAGCTCGACGACCTGCTCTTGCGGCGTGCGGGCGCCTGCCTGCGGTGCCCCGTCCGGCATCAGCGGACGCGTCCTTGCGCCGTCCGCTGACTCGAAGCGGTCGTCGACGGGTGCGACGAATCCATGTTCGACGAGTGTGCGCAAGGTCTCGACGAAGTCCGGAATACCGGCGGCGCGGCGCATCAGCTCGCCGAGACTTGTCTTGCCGTCGACGAGGATCAGCGCACGCCGCAGGCGCAGGTCGAGCCCGAACAGGCGTTCCGCGATCTCGCGCGTTCCTTTGCTCGTCTTGGCGAGCACCAAGTCGGGCGTCAGGTCGGTCATGTTCTCCCGTCAGCCCGCGAGTTCCTTGATCACGCGGTAGACGAGCCGCACGGTGATCAGCACGTAGATCGCGCCGAAAAAGAAGATCAGCGAGACGATCAGCCGCATCGTCTCGACCGGCAGCACGGCGAAAAACGGCGCGACCAGGTAGCCGACCGTGAACAGCGCGACCAGAAAGGTCAGCACGCGCCATTGCCGGCCGACCACGCCGCCGGGAACGCCCTTGCGCAGCGATACGACCATGGCGAGGCAGATCAGGATCACGACGATCGCTGCATATGTGATCAGCGCGCTGGCATCGAAGGGCATCGGGCACCTCGCAACGGAAAGACCATCGGAACGCGTAGCGCGGGCGCGGCACCTGCGCTCCGCTCGGGTGCCATTAGAGCGGCACGGTGCTGCTCCGAGTAGCGGAGAATGCGAGGCTTTCATGCCGCTGAATTTGATTTCGGGCAAGCGTGCCGGCTGCGCCGTTCAGACGCCGACCACCGCGCGCGCCAGTTCGATGCAGGTGAGCGGCGCGCTGCCTTCGGCCTTGTTGTTGACGATCACGTACGCCGGCTGCGCGCTGCGAACCGCGACGTGCACCAGGTGCGCGAGCGCGCCGCGTGTGGCGATGTCGGCATCGATCAGGCGATCGAACGGTGCGTAGCGGGACTTGGCCTCGTCGTACGCCAGCCCCGCGCGCAGGCTCCAGCGGACCACGAGGGGTCCTTTCAGTTTCCAGTCGTCGCCTTCTTCCGGCGCAGCGTCCATCGCGCGCAACGCCGCGCTCTGGCGCGCCGCCTCGGGCATGCGCGGATGCACGCCGACGCATAGTCTGACCCCGACCGCGCGCAGGGTACGGACCAGGCGCGGCGTCAGCAGCTCGGCGTTGCGCAGCTCGAGCGCGTAGGTCGGCGCAAGGCCGCCCGCCGCGCGCGGCAGCGCTTCGAAAAACTCGCCGATTCGCGCGATCGTCGCGTGCGCTGCCTCGCCGCGCGTGGCTTCGCGCGGCAGCGGCGAAAGCTGGAACAGCAGCACGCCCGCCTTGTCGCCGAGCCCTTCGGCGGTCGGCCGCACGAACGCCTCTTCGGCCTGCGCGGCGTCGAGGAAGTCCGGATTGGCGCAGGCCGGTGCACCGCGTTCGCCGCGCAGCACCGCATCGGTCAGCCGAGCCGGCGCCTTGACGACGAAGCGGAAGCCGGGCGGCGTCTGCGCAGCGTAGCGTGCGTAGTCCGCGGCGCCGAGCGGCTGGTAGAAACTGCGATCGATGCCCACCGCGCGCAGCACCGGGTGGCGGCAGTACGCGGCGAGCCCGTCCCGGGCAAGCTGAACGTCGGTGTAGTCGCCGCCGTAGACGAGCCCGCGCCAGCCCGGAAAGCCCCACGAAGAGGTGCCGAAGTGCACACCACGCGGAAGCCGACGGCCGAGCCGCATCAGGTCTTCGGAGAAGGCCGCCGGCTCCACCGAGCCGCGGCCGACCGGACGCGAGCCGGCCGGCTCCGCGTCGTCCTCGAACAGCGATTCGCCGGCGCGCGGGTTCACGCGTGCCAGTGTACGAAACGCCCGTGCCCGGGCGAAAGCGGCTTCAGTCGGCCGCCAGCCCGATGCCCGCCGCGAGCAGCTCGGCGTCGAGCGCGGCGTCGAGCGCGTAGTCGAGAAGGACGATCGAGCCGAGCCCGATCGTGAGGATCACGGCTTCGAGCGCCGCGAGTCGCAGCCATTGCCGTTGCCGATCCGACATGCCGGTCC
>JBKBSH010000246.1:0-4126 GCA_046291795.1 Burkholderiaceae bacterium
GAACGGCGCCGCGTCGACCGCGACGTGTCGCGTGATCGCCGCGGACGACGCGTGATCGATCCGGCAGCGCGATGATCACCTTCACCTCCGAGCAGCTTGCCGCGTGGTACGGCGCGGTGTTCTGGCCGCTCGTTCGGGTGCTCGCGCTGTTCGCCGCCGCGCCGCTGCTCGCGCATCGCGCGATCCCGGTGCGGATCAAGGTCGGGCTCGGGCTCGCGATCGCCGTCGTTCTGATGCCGGTCGTGCCGTCGCCGCCGATCACCGACGTGATGACCGCGGCGGGCTTCGCGCTGCTCGTGCAGAACGTCCTGATCGGGCTGATCATCGGGTTCACGGTGCGCGTGATCTTCGCCGCGCTCGAGATCACCGGCGAGCTGATCGGCCTGCAGATGGGGCTTTCGTTCGCCGGATTCTTCAACCCCGCGACCGGTCAGGCGCAGACCCCCGTGGCGAGCTTCATGTCGCTGCTCGCGCTGCTGATGTACGTCGCGATCGACGGACACCTGCTGCTGATCCACGCGCTCGCCGAGAGCTTCCGGCTGTTTCCGCTGGCGGCCGGCGACTTCGCGCTGCCGCTGACCTTCGAACGCGTCGCGCGATTCGGCGCCGAGATGTTCGCGATCGGGCTGTCGATCGCGTTGCCCTTCCTCGCGGTGATGCTGCTCACCAACGTCGTGCTGGGCGTGCTCGCGCGGATCGCCCCGCAACTGAACATCTTCGCCGTCGGCTTTCCGCTGACGCTGCTGGTCGGCCTCGCCGTGCTGTTCGTGCTGCTGCCCTACATCGAAGCTCCGCTGCGCGCCGCCCTCGAACGCGGCATCGGCGCGTGGGTGAACTGACGGCATCGCGCACCGCAGTCGGACCGGCGGGCTGCGCGCCAGCGTCGCCCGACTAGACTGTCCGCATGGCGCTGCTGCACATGCCCGTCGACACACCGTTCGCATGGCTCGCCGCCGTGCTGTTCGCGCCGATCGTGCTGTGGGCGCTCGCCGGCGTGCGCGGACGGTTCCTGCCGGACGGCGCCGCGCAGCACGCCTGGCTCGCCGGCATCGTCTGTGTCGCGTTCCTGTGGTCGCTGCCGGTCGGGTCGGCGCCGGGCGTGCGGTTCGGTTTGCTCGGGGTGGCGCTGTTCTCGCTGCTCGTCGGCCGCGCGCGGGCGATCCTGGGGCTCGTCGCGGCGCTGGCGCTGCACGCGGCGCTCACCGGAGGCGCCTGGCGCAATTTCGGTCTGAACGGCCTGCTGTTCGCGGCGTTGCCGGCCTGGATGGCCACGGCGCTGCAGCGGTGGATCGAAGCGCGGCTGCCGAAGAACCTCTTCGTCTTCATCATCGGCAACGGCCTGTTCGTCGTGCTCTTGACCACGGCGACGACCAGCGTGGCGCAACTGCTCCGCCGCAGCGGTCGCCGGCCCGTCGGCCGCGGGGCATCTCGGCGAGGCGATCGGCTACGCGCTGCTGCTCGCGTGGGGCGAGGCGCTGGCGAGCGGAATGATCTTTTCGGCGCTCGTCATCTATCGCCCGAACGTCGTGCTGACCTACCGGCAGGATCTATACCTGCCGCCGCGCCGCCGCTGAGGAGTCGTGCCGAATCTGCCGCGCGCCGCGATCCTGCGCCTGCGGTGCTCGACGTATCACTCAATACGCCTGCGCTCGTCGGCGCAACCTCGCGGCGCTCGCGACGATTTGTTCACGACTTCTGCATCGGGCGCGTCACTGCGGCCTTCCCCAGAAGAAGTACACCGCGCGCGAGCCGCCGAACGTGCGGCCGAGCGCGAAGTACACCGGGCCGATCAGCGATTCGGCGCCGAAGAACAGCGAACCCGCGTGCGCGAACTCCGACCAGCGCAACGTCTGCCGGCGCGCGACCGCATCGCCCGCTTCGAGCGAGAAGCCGACGAAGACGGGCATCGCGATGTCGCCGAACGCATCCGAGACGTTGCGATAGGCCTGCGCGCGGACCAGCGCGAATCGCGCGCCGCTCAGCTGGCCGGTCGGCGTGCCCGACAGGTTGAACAGTCCGCCCAGCCGGAACGCGCCCTCCTGCGGGGCCACGCCGCCGCGCGCCGCGAGCGCCACGGTGTAGCGGCCGACCGTGACCGGCTTCAGCGCCTCGACCGTCCACGCATCGCGCGCCTGCGCGCTGCCGGCCGGCACGTTGTAGCGCAGGTACGAAACGTTCGCGAAGAACCCGCGGCGCGGGTAGTTGACGGTGTCGAGCGTGTCGAGCCGCAGGTCGGCGCCGCCGGCGGTGACGAGGCTGCGGGTGGCCGGCAGCACCGGCGGACCGATCAGCCGTGTGGTCTCGATCCGGGCGCGGCCGACGCCGACGCGCACCGACCCGAGCCGCGGCAGCGCAAGGCCCAGCGCGAGGTCGGCGCGGGCGGTCGAGTTGCGGAAGCGCGCGAGCGGCGCGTCGCCCACGAACAGATCGAAATCCTCGCGTTGCCCGGCGAGCCTCGGCAGCACGAACCAGCGGCTGCCCGGCGCGAGCGGCTGGTACAGCTCCGTGAGCAGTCGCTGCGAGTCGCCGATCTGCACCTCGTTGCGCCACTCGGCGCCGAACGCGTTGAGCCAGCTCCACGTGTGCGCGATCAGCAGGTTGAACGTGCTGTCGGTGTCGAAATCGGTCTGCAGGTTGCCGCCGACGCGCAACGCGTTGTAGCCCCAGGACTTCTCGTAAGGCGTGACGATCAGCGTGCGGCGCGGGCCGTCGTCGACCAGGCTGTAGCTGACGGACTCGAAGTCGCCGCGGCCGAATACCTCCTGCACCGCGCGGTCGATGTCGGCGGTCGCGACCGGCCGGTCGAGCGGCACGTCGATCTCGCGGCGGATCGCCTCCGGATTGACGGTGCGCAGTCCGGCCACCTGCACGTCGGTGACCGCGACGGGCCGGTCCTCGCGCACGGGCGCGGTGCGCCGCTGCTCGAACGCGGCGTACGCGGCCGCGTCGAGCGCCAGCGGCGCGAGCCGGTCCGCCAGCTTGCGCGCGGCCGCTTCGCCGGCGGCGACGATCGCCTCGTTGCGCGCGAAGTCGCCGGGTCCGAACGCCGCGAGATCGGGGGTGATCAGGATGTCGTCGGGCGCGAGCTCGGCCAGGCTGCGCTCCACGTTCTGCTCGGTCAGGATGTTGATCACCTGCTCGGTGACCGCGAATACGCTGGTCAATTGCTCCTTCGGCAGCAGCGGCCGGCCGACATTGACCGCGATCACGCGATCGACACCCATTTTCCGCGCGACATCGACCGGCAGGTTGCGGACGAGCCCGCCGTCGACGAGCGGCCGGCCGTCGACCTCGACCGGCGCGAACGCCGCGGGCACCGACATCGACGCGCGCATCGCCGTGGACAGCGAAACGCCCTTCTGCAACACGACCAGCTTTCCGGTCGCCAGATCCGTCGCCGCCGCCGCGAACGGGATCGGCAGTTTCGCGAGATCGTTGATCTCCTTGACCGGCCCGCCGATCGCGCGCAAAAACAGCCCCAGGTTCTGGCTGCCGACGGCGCCGCGCGGCAGCGTCAGCCCGTCGTCCTTGATGCCGAACTCGACGTTCGACAGGTTCTTGTAGTCGTCCTCCTTGCGCCGGAAGTGCACGAATTCGCGCGGCGCGCGCAGCGAGAAGATCTCGTTCCAGTCGGTACGGCGGGCGAGCGCCTCGAGTTCGCGCGGCGAATGGCCGGCCGCGTACGCGCCGCCGACGATCGCGCCCATGCTGGTTGCGGCGATCGCGTCGACCGGAACGCGCAGTTCCTGCAGCACCTTAAGCACGCCGATGTGCGCGAAACCGCGCGCCCCGCCGCCGGACAGCACGAGACCGATGCGCGCTCGCCCGGCCGACGCGGCGCGCCCGGCGTCGACCGCCGCCGGCTGCGCCGCCGCGGACGCCGCGCACAGGGCCACGCAGAGCGCGATGGCGATCGACTCGTATCTCATCCGGTTCGCGGCGACGAAGGACGGCCGCCATTGTGATCGGTGCGGCGCACTGCCGCTACACTGCCGCCTGCCTCTTTTGCATCGTCTCCCGTCCATGTCGCACCCGCGCACCGGCGCCCGCATCCTCGTCGACCAGTTGCTGATCCAGGGCGTCGATCACGCGTTCTGCGTTCCCGGCGAAAGCTATCTCGCGGTGC
>JBKBSH010000247.1:0-4119 GCA_046291795.1 Burkholderiaceae bacterium
CTTGCGGCCGTCGAGCACGGAGCTGGAGATCATGCGCTGCTCGCCTGCGTGCAGTTCGCCCGCGACGATCTCGTCGGTCGAAGCGCCGATGCGGGTGCGCAGCAGCCGCGGCCGCACCACGCCCGGCCCGGCGAGCGAGATCACGCGCGAGACGTCCGGCTCGCCGGTGGCGAGCAGATGCCCGATCGCGACCACGTCCTGATAGCCGATGTGCCAGACGCTGCGGCCCGCGTGCACCGGCAGCAGCCGGTGGACGTGCCAGCCGACGTTGCCCGCCGGGTGCGGTCCGGAAAAGGTCTCGACGCGCACGCCGCTCGGCGCATCGATCGCGGTGCCCGGCGCGACGCAAAGGAACACCGGTTGCGCGAGCCGCGCGAGCGCGGCGAGCCCGGTGCGAAATGCGTCCGGCCTTTCGGCGAGTACGAAGCCCGGCGGCGGCGCGTGCGGGCGCGTGTCGGTCGCCGTGACGAACAGCGCCGCGGGTGCGGCGTCGACCGCTGGAATGCGGCCGAACGGGCGCGTGCGGAGCGCGGCCCACAGCCCCGACTCCTGCAGCAATGCGCGCAGCGCGGGCGCATCGAACGCGTCCGGCGCGCGGCCGTCGTGCTGCGAGAACTTCACGGGCGTGGCGTCCTCCGGGCCGACCTCGATCACCAGCGCGACGAAGGCGCGCCGTTCGCCGCGGTGCAGCTCGGCGACGAGACCGCCGGCCGGCGCGGTGAGCTGCACGCCCGGATTGCTCTTGTCGGCGATCACCGGCTGGCCGCGGCGCACGCGGTCGCCGGGCTGCACGAGCAGTGCGGGCTTCAGGCCGACGTAATCGGCGCCCAGCAGCGCGACCCGCGAGACGGCACGGGCGGCATCGAGCTGCAGCGCCGGCGCGCCGGCGAGCGGCAGATCCAGCCCTTTTTTCGACGTGTGCAGCGCCATCGGCGGTTCGTTCAGGTCGCGGTCGCCCCGTGCGCACATGCGCAGACGCGCAAGCCGCGACCGCATGGGGCCAACCGTAATCGCGGCGCTCGCGCCGGGGCTTGACACGTGTCAACGTCGGCACGGCCGCTTCGGCGAATGCTTCACGGGGATCATCCGCGAGGCGACCATGGGGAGGGCAGGGCGATGACGACGGACACGGTGGAGCAGGCGCTGCGCCAACATCTATTCGTGAAGGCGTTCGGCGAGCCGCAGATCCGCAAGCTCGCGGCGCTGGCGCGCGAGGTGAAGTTCGAGCGCGATCAGGTGATCTTTCGCGAGGGCGACGAGTGCTCGGAGTTGTATCTGATCGTCTCGGGGCTGGTGGCGCTCGAGATCGCAGCACCCGGTCACACGTTCCGCATCCAGACGCTGCACGGCGGTGACGAGTTCGGCTGGTCGGCGATGCTGATGGGCCGCGGCAAGCACTTCCAGGCGCGCGCGCTCGACCGCGTGGAAGCGCTGGCGTTCCAGGGCGCCGATCTGATCAAGGCCTGCCAGGAGGACGCGGCCTTCGGCTACGCGTTCATGCACCGGCTGCTCGAGGTCGTTTCCGAGCGCCTTCAGGCGACCCGGCTGCAGCTTCTCGACATGTACTCGCCGGTCGCGAAAAAGGCCGGCGCGTAGCCGAAGTCCGGTCGCGTCCGGGTCAGAACTTCCCGATCACCCAGCCGGGGAAAACGGCGACGAACACGGCGGGCAGCGCGCACACGAGGGCGGCGCTCGCGGCGAGCGCGCGACTCGTCGCGGGGCTCGTCGCGGGACTCGCCGCGGCCGCTTCGCTCATGAACGCGTACTGGATCACGCGCAGGTAGAAGTAGATGCCCAGATAGCTCGCGACGAGGCCCACGACCGCGTACAGCGTGTAGCCGGCCTCGATCACGTTCTTGAAGATCAGGAACTTCGCGACGAAACCCGGCAGCGGCGGAATGCCGGCCAGCGACAGCATCGCGGCTGCGAGCACGAGCGCGGCCCACGGCGCGCGCGAGAACAGCCCTTTCAGGCTCGCGAGCGAGTCGGCGGCGGCATCGCCCGCCGCATCGCTCGGGGTCCGCGCCTGCCCGCGCGGCAGCGCGGCGAACGCGAGCAGGTTCATCAGCCCGTAGACGAGCAGGTAGAACACGATCGCCTGGAAGCGCCCGTCGCCCGCGCCGAGGAAGGCGAAGTACAGGTACCCCGCGTGCGCGATCGACGAGTACGCGATCATCCGGCGAAAGCTCGTCTGCCGGATCGCGGCGAGGTTGCCCCACACCATCGACGCCAGCGGAAGCAGCGCGAGCAGTTCGACCATGCCGCGCGGAATGTCCGCAGTTCCGAACAGCCGGGCGACCGCGAGCAGCACCCCGGCCTTGACGATCGTCGCCATGTATGCGGTCACCGGCACGGTCGCGCCCTGGTACGCGTCGGGCGCCCACGCGTGGAACGGCACGATCGCCGCCTTGAGGAAAAACGCGACGACGATCAGAACGACCGCCGCCGTGGACAGCGTGTCGCCGGCGGCGAGCGCTTCGACGAACGCGGGCAGCGCGAGCGAACCGGTCGCGCCGAACAGCAGCGCGGCGCCCATCAGGAAGGTCGCGGTCGCCGTGCCGCCGAGAACGAGGTACTTCAGCGCCGCTTCGGCGCTGTCGTCGCGGCGGAACGCGAGCAGCACCAGCGCGTAGACCGGCAGCGACATCAGCTCCAGCCCGAGGAACAGCGTCAGGAAGCTGTCGGCCGAGAGCAGCAGCAGCGTGCCGTACAGCGACGACAACAGCAACAGATGGAAGCGGCTGTCGTCGAAATCGTCGCGCGATAGCAGCAGCACCGGGATCGTCAGCGCGAGCACGATCGCCTTGGCGAGCAGTCCGGCCGGGTTCACCGAGAACTGCCCCGCGAACGGCGCGGCCTCGTAGCCGCCGAAGCCGAGCGAAGCCGCCGCGGCGGTCGCCGCTGCGACCGCCAGCAGCGCGATGCCGAGCGCGCCGCGCGGCCTGGGCATGAACACCTCGATCAGGATCAGCACGACGATGCCCGCGAGCAGCAGGTGCTCGGGCAGCATCGCCGTGACGACTTCGGCCCAGTTCATCGCGTCGCCTCCGCCCGCGCGGGCAGTCCAGCCTGCGCCGTCTGCGACGGCGCCCGCGTCGCCGCGACCAGCGCCTGATACTGCTTCGCCGCCAGCTCGGTCTTGCGCATCGGCTCGCCCGGGGCGAGCCCCAGCCAGAAGATGCCGGCGGCGATCGCCGCGAGGATCGACTTCTCGCGCAGGTTCAGGTCCGTCACCGGCCCGTGCGGCACTTTCGCCGCGCCGAACAGGAAGCGCTGCGCGAACCACAGCATGTACAGCGCGCCGAGAACGACACCCGACACCGCCGCCACCGCGAGCACGAGCGGATACCCGTCACCGTGCTGGTAGATCGGCCACGCCGCGTTGAACGCGCCGAGCAGCACGAGGAACTCGCCGGTGAAGCCGCTCGTCGTCGGCAGCCCGACCGATGCGAGCGTCAGGATCATGAAGAACACCGAGTACACGGGCAGCAGCTTCGCGAGCCCGCCGTAGGCGGCCAGATCGCGCGTATGGCAGCGCTCGTAGATCATCCCGACCATCAGGAACAGCCCCGCCGAGGTCAGCCCATGGCTGACCATCTGCACGATCGCGCCCTGGATTCCGAGCAGGTCGAGGCTCGCCAGCCCCAGCATCACGTAGCCCAGGTGGCTGATCGACGAGTACGCGATGATCTTCTTGATGTCGGTCTGCACCAGCGCCAGGCACGCGCCGTAGACGATCGAGACGACCGCGAGCGTCATGATCAGCGGCGTGAACTCGCGCGCGGCGTCCGGAAACAGCGGGAAGCCGAGCTTGAGGAACCCGTACGTTCCCATCTTCAGCAGCACGCCGGCGAGGATCACGGACCCCGCCGTCGGCGCCTCGACGTGCGCGTCGGGCAGCCACGTGTGCAGCGGGAACATCGGCACCTTGATCGCGAACGACAGCGCGAACGCGGCGAGCAGCCAGGACTGCACGCCGAGCGGAAGCGGCGCGCGGTACAGATCGGCGAACGCGAACGAGGCGACGCCGGTCGACCGGTGCAGCGAGTACACGAGGTAGATCACCGCGGCCAGCATCAGGATCGAGCCGAACGCGGTGTACAGCACGAACTTCAGCGT
>JBKBSH010000248.1:0-4113 GCA_046291795.1 Burkholderiaceae bacterium
GTGGGCTGCGGGGGCGGCGGGGGCGCCGCTGCGATCGGCTGGGGTACGGGTGCCGGCGCCGCGGCCTGCGGTGCCGGTGGCTCGCGGTCGCCGGCGCTCAGCACGAACCACAGAATGCCGAGCAGCAGCATGCCCGCACCGGCGGCGAGCGCATCGCGCGACCACTCCCAGCGGTCGAGCATCCCGGCGATCGCCCCGCGGCGCGTACGCACCGTCGTGCCGCGCCCGCGCGTGGTCGGCGCGGGTCGCTGGCCGGCGAACGCCGCGAGGTCGTTGCGCAGCTCGCCGGCGGTCTGGTAGCGGTCGTCGGGCTCCTTGGCGAGCGCGCGCTCGACGATGTCGACGAGCGCGCGCGGCAGCTCGGGTCGAAGCTCGGCGAGCGGCGTGGGCTTGCAGGTGACGACCAGCGCGAGCGTCTCCTCGATCGTCTTGCCCTCGAAGGCGCGCCGATGCGCGAGCAGCTCGTACAGGATCGTGCCGATCGAGAAGACGTCGCTGCGCGGGTCGATCTTCCTGCCGAGCGCCTGCTCGGGCGACATGTAGTTCGGCGTGCCGATCAACTGCCGCTTGTGCTCGGCGTCGCCGGCGGTGAACATCGCGATCGCCACGCCGAAGTCGAGCACCTTGGGCTTGGTGTCGCGCAGCAGGAAGATGTTGCTCGGCTTGATGTCGCGGTGGACCAGCCCGCGCTTGTGCGCGTAGTGCGCGGCGTCGGCCACGCGCGCCATCAGCTGCGCGGCCTGGCGCGGCGCGAGCTTGTCGCCGGCGGCGATGAACTCGTGCAGGTCGCGTCCGTGCAGGCGCTCCATCGCGATGTACGCCAGCTCGTCGGTGCGGCCGGCGTCGAACACCGTGACGATGTGCGGGTGGTTCAGTCCGCCGGCGGCCTTCGCTTCGTTCAGGAAGTTGGCCTCGATCTGCTGGCGGAAAAATGCATCGTCGGTGAGCGGAATCGCCTTGATCGCGACCTCGCGGCCGAGCACCGGATCGTGCGCCGCGTAGACGACGCCGTTGGAGCCGCGTCCGATCTCGCCGCGGATCGAGAAGCGTCCGATCAGCCGCGGCGCCTCCTTCAGCGTGGCCGAAGGTTCGGTCGGCAGGGTGGCGAGCTCGGTCGGTGCCATGCGACCGCGATTATCTCACCGGCTCCCCGCGAGACTCCGCGAATTACCGTCCGAATTCCGGGTTGTCCCGGCATTGCCCGCCGAACGTCATGCGCGGGCGAACGTCATCGGGTCGCGCGGCGGCACGTGCGCACGCAGCGCCTGCCCGAGCGCCGCACGCTGCTGCGTGCGCGGCGGGCGATGCGCACATCGCGACAGCGACGGTCCGCGCGACGAAGCGACCGCAGGATCGGCGTCAATCGTGCACGAGGCGCAGCCCGATCACGCCGGCGACGATCAGCGCGACGCACGCAAGCCGCGCGAAGCTCGCCGATTCGCCGAACAGCGCGATGCCGAGCAAAGCCGCGCCGGCGGCGCCGATACCGACCCACACCGCATACGCGGTGCCCACCGGAAGCGCCCGCATCGCCAACGCGAGCATCCAGAACGACGCGAGCGCGACCGCGACGACGAGCGCGGTGGCGACAGGGCGCTTGAAGCCGTCCGTGTACTTCATGCCGACGGCCCAGCCGGTCTCCAGCGCGCCGGCGATCGCGAGCAGGACCCACGCCTGCGCAGTCGAAGGGTTCAGCCAGGAGGACATGGGCGGAGGATGCGGGGGGTCGGAGTCGAGGATCGCGGATCGCGCCGGACGCGCCGTGCGATCCGCCGCCGGCAAGGGTAGCCGATGCGAGCGCATCCGCGCACCGCCGCCGCGCGCGTCGCTACAATCCGCGCGTGTCCACGACCGCGCCGACGACTCACGCATCGCCCGCGGTCGGCGCATTCACCGCGGGCCTCGCGCTGGCGCTCGCCGGTGCCGTGCTGTTCTCGGCGAAGGCGATCCTGGTCAAACTGTCGTACCGCTACGGCGTCGATGCGGTGACGCTGATCGCGCTGCGGATGGCGTTTTCGGTACCGTTCTTCATGTCGGCGTGGTGGTTCGCTTCGCGCGGTGCGCTGCGCCTTTGCCCGGGCGAACACGCGCGGCTGGTCGCGATCGGGCTGCTCGGCTACTACGCGGCCAGCTTCCTGGACTTCGTCGGCCTGCAGTACGTCAGCGCGGCGCTCGAGCGGCTGATCCTTTACCTGACGCCGACGATCGTGCTCGCGATCTCGGCCGTCTGGCTGCGCAAGCCGATCACCCGGCTCGACGCGCTCGCGCTCGCGCTGTCCTACGGCGGCATCGCGCTCGCCTTCGGGCACGACGTTTCGTTCGCCGGATCGGGCGTGGCTTTCGGCGCTGCGCTGGTATTCGGCTCCGCGGTCTGCTACGCGCTGTACCTCGTGCTCTCGGGCGAGCTCGTCCGCCGCGTCGGCGCGATCCGGCTCGTCGCGTACGCGATGTGCGTCGCGTCGGCCGCGTGCATCGTTCAGTTCCTGCTCGTCAACCCGCTGGCGAGCCTCACGCAGCCGGCACCCGTGTACTGGTTGTCGGCCGCCACCGCGGTGTTTTCGACGGTGATCCCGGTGTTCGCGACTATGCTCGCGGTCGCCCGCATCGGTGCGGGCAACGCAGCGCTGGCCGGAACGGTCGGGCCGATCGCGACGATTCTGCTGGGTTACGTTTTTCTCGGCGAGGCGATCTCGGGCTGGCAGCTCGCCGGCACCGCGCTCGTCCTCGCCGGGGTGTTCGTGTTGTCTCGCAAGGGCGTGGCCGCGACGCGGCGTGCGCCCGCCGATTGACTTTGAAGGACACGACGATGAAAGCCAAGGCCATTCGCATCCAGCAGCACGGCGGTCCCGAGGTGCTCCAGCTCGCCGAGATCGATGTTCCCGACCCTGGTCCGGACGAGGTCCGGATCCGCAACCACGCGATCGGGGTGAACTTCATCGACATCTACTACCGCACCGGTCTGTACCAGGCCCCGCTTCCGCACGGCATCGGATTCGAAGCCGCCGGCGTCGTCGAAGCGGTCGGCAGCGACGTCGACTTCCTCGAGGAAGGCGATCGCGTCGGCTACTGCCAGGGCAGGCTCGGCGCGTACGGCGAGGTCCACGTGATGCCGGCTTCGATGGTCGTGAAACTGCCCAAGAAGATCTCGTTCGAGCAGGCCGCGGCCGCGATGCTCAAGGGCCTGACGGTGCAGTATCTGTTCCGGCAGACCTATCGGCTGCAGGGCCACGAAACGATCCTGTTCCATGCCGCCGCCGGCGGCGTCGGGCTGATCGCCTGCCAGTGGGCCAGGGCGCTCGGCGTGAAGCTGATCGGCACCGTGTCGTCGCCCGAGAAAGCCGCGCTCGCGAAAAGCCACGGCGCATGGGCGACGATCGACTATACGAAGGAAGACTTCGCGGCGCGCGTGCACGAGCTGACGAACGGGCAGAAGTGCCCGGTCGTCTATGACGGCGTGGGCAAGGACACCTGGGAGAAGTCGCTGGACTGCGTCCAGATGCGCGGGCTGATGGTGAGCTTCGGCAATGCGTCCGGTCCGGTGACCGGGGTGAACCTCGGCATCCTCGCCCAGAAAGGCTCGCTGTTCGTCACCCGGCCGACGCTGGCTCATCACATCACGCCGCGCCGGAAACTCGAAGAGTCCGCGGCGGAGCTGTTCGACCTGATGATGCGAGGCAAGATCAAGGTCGAGATCGATCAGCGCTACCGGCTCGCCGACGCGGCGCAGGCGCACCGCGATCTGGCCAGCCGCAAGACGACCGGCTCGAGCGTGCTGATGCCCTGAGCGGAGCGCGCTTGCGCGCTCAGAAGTTGTGAATCTTTCTACTGCGCGGCCCGCTGGCGTCGTTGCGCGGTGCTCGGGCCTCGCCTATCTACTTGATATGTCTCGGCCCTGCGGCTGCGTGCGCCTAGCCAGCGGGCCGCTCGCGACGAAATCTTCACAACTTCTCAGCCCGCCGGGCAGCTCTGCGTGCTGCCCGGCACTTTGCCGATCAGCAGCAGGAAGTTCTCGAACGGCCCCATGTTGCCCATCGCTTCCATCCTGGGGCCGACGAACTCGAGCCGCCCGAACATCATCGCCCGCATCGGGCCGTAGTCGCCGCGGCCCATCTC
>JBKBSH010000249.1:0-4104 GCA_046291795.1 Burkholderiaceae bacterium
GGCCCGAACCTCACCGCGTCGGTCGGTCAGGTCAAGAACGGCGACAACGACACGAAGAAACGCTCGCCGCACCAGCTGCGTCAGGAACTCGAAAAACTCGAAAAGGAACGCATGGGACGACTCAAGCAGCGCATCGACGCCGCGATCCTCGCCAACGCCAAGCTTTCGGAGTTCCGCCACCAGATCCGTGTGGAGATCACGCCCGACGGGCTGCGCATCCAGATCGTCGACGACTTCAACCGTCCGATGTTCGAGCTCGGCTCGTCGCGCGTGCAGCCGTACATGCGCGAGATCCTGCACGAGATCGGCAAGGTGCTGAACGAGGTCGACAACAAGGTTGCGCTGTCGGGCCACACCGACGCCGCGCCCTACGCGGGCGGCGACCGCTTCTACTCGAACTGGGAGCTGTCGAGCGAACGCGCCAACGCGTCGCGCCGCGAACTGATCGCCGGCGGAATGGACCCGTCGAAGATCGTGCGCGTGGTCGGGCTCGCCGACTCGAACCTGCTGGTCAAGGACGACCCGCGCAGTCCGCTGAATCGCCGCATCTCGATCATCGTGCTGAACAAGCTCGCCGAGGATCGGCTCAACCGCGCCGGCGGCGAACTCGAAGCGGGCAGCGCCGAAGACGTCAGGGAAACGCTGCAGCCGCACCCGCAGACCGACGCGGCCTCGGCAGTGGCCGTGCCCGTCGTCGCGGACAGCGTCGGCGGCCCGGCGGCTGCGAGCCGCTGACCGCGCGGACAGCGGCTCGCACGCGCCGTCTGCGCGCGGACAGTCGCCGAAGGCCGTACCTTTTCATCCGATCGACCGAGGCGGGCCGCCGGCACACTGTTGCAAGGCGCGTATCCGTTGCGCGCGGCGCCAAGCATGCAGGAGTCCACATGGGAGCTGATCCGCGTTTCCTCGTCGTCGACGACTTTTCGACGATGCGGCGCATCGTTCGCAATCTGCTGAAGGAGATCGGCTTCGGCAACGTCGAGGAGGCCGAAGACGGTTCGGTCGCGCTGGCGATGCTGCGGTCGAGCAAGTTCGATTTCGTCGTCTCGGACATCAACATGCCGAACATGAACGGCTTCGAGCTGTTGAAGAACATGCGCGCCGACGAGACGCTGAAGTCGATCCCCGTGCTGATGGTCACCGCCGAGGCCAAGAAAGAGGACATCGTCGCCGCGGCCCAAAGCGGCGCCAGCGGCTACATCGTCAAGCCTTTCACGAAGGCCACGCTCGAGGAAAAGGTGCAGAAGATCCTGCAAAAGAACCACTAGCCCGGATATTTCACGAGGTCGCCCCCGTATGCGTTCATTGCCGAGCTTCGACAGACACTTGCAGCACGCTGGCCGGAATCCCGTTTGGATCGCCGGGGCGACGCGGGCTTGTGCGGCGCGTTTTCCCGCGTCCCCCGTGAAATATCCGAGCTAGGGGCAGCGCGATGTTTCGCAGCGACATGAACGCCGGCGCACCGCTGCACTGCGACGCCGCCGGTTTCGAAGAGACGGCGGGGAAGTCGAAGCGATCCCGCAGACCGCGCCCGCGCAAGGGCGCTCCGGCCGGGGACGTGTCGATCGTCGGCAGCACCGCCTCGCCGCAGCTCGCCTGCGACGAACGCGCCGAGTCAGACGACGTCTATCGGCGCATCGGCCAGCTCACGCGCACGCTGCACGACGCGCTGCGCGAACTCGGCTACGACAAGGAGCTGCTCGGCACCCGCGAACAGTTGCCGGACGCGCGCGATCGGCTCGCCTACATCGCGCGCGTCACGGGCGACGCGGCGGAGAAGGTGCTCAACGCCGTCGACCGGGCGCGCGGCGTGCAGGAAGAGCTGACCCGGCAGGCCGGCGAGCTGCGTCGGCGCTGGCAGGCGGTCGCGGCCTTCGCCGCCGCGCCCGGGCGCGCCACACCGGCAGGCAAGCAGCTCGTCGACGAAACCTGCGCGTTCTTCGCCGGCGTCGAGGCGCAGGCCGATCGCACCAATGCGATCCTGACCGACATCATGCTGGCGCAGGACTTCCACGATTTAACGGGCCAAGTGATCCGCAAGGTGGTCGCGCTCGCACACAGCATGGAAGAGCAGCTCGTGCGGCTGCTGATCGATACCACGCCGCGAGAGCAGCGCGCCAAGGTCGAAGCCGCGCACGCGGCCCCGGCGCCCGGCGGCCCCGTCGTCAATCCTGAAGGACGCACCGACGTCGTCACCAACCAAGCCCAGGTGGACGAGTTGCTTGCCTCACTGGGGTTCTGAACCGAAAAGGGTTGAAGCAGCAATGAGCGCTGTACTTGACCACGCACCGGCGACGCCGACAGGCGCGCAGCGACATGACTTTTTCGCCTATCACGGCCTGTGGGCACCTGGGGTGCGGCTGCTGCGCCAGCTGGGCTTTCGCGCCAAGGCAGCGCTGCTCGCCGCGATCTTCCTGCCGATCTGGGTGTTGCTGCCGGCGCAGCTTTGGCGATGGGATGCATCCGAGCGCGAAGCGGTCCACCGCCAGTTGCGCGAGCTCGTCACGGTGGCAAACGCGACACTGCGGTGGGCGCACCAACTGGAAACCGCCGGTCAGGCCACGCGCGCGCAGGCGCAGGCAATCGCCAGGCAGGCGATCGCGCAGATGCGCTTCGGCGACGACGGCTACTTCTGGATCAACGACATGACCCCGCGCATGGTCATGCATCCAGTCAAACCCGAGCTCGACGGTCAAGACCTTTCGTCGTTCAAGGACCCGACGGGATTTGCTCTGTTCAACGCCTTCGTCGAAACCGTCAAGCGAGACAAGGCGGGCTTTGTCGCCTACTACTGGCCGCGGCCGGATTCCGAACAGCCTGTGGACAAGCTGTCGTATGTCGCTGGCTTCGAGCCCTGGGGTTGGATCGTCGGCACCGGTGTATACGTCGACGACCTGCGCGACGCATCGTTTGCACGCTGGACTGTAGCCGGCACGCTAATGCTCGGCTGCTTGCTGGTCGGCCTTTATTTCGCGGTGGTGTTCTACAAGGTAATGCAGGGTGGCCTGGACGAGACCGCGCGCCACCTGCAGGCGCTGACCGACGGCGATCTGACTACCTCGCCCAACCCGTGGGGCGCGGACGAATGCTCAGCGCTGATGCTGTCGCTGCGCCAGATGCAGCATGCGCTGCGCGGGACCGTGCACGACGTGCGCGCAGCCGCCGACGAAATCGCGCACTCCAGCGACGAGATCGCCGCCGGAACGATGGATCTGTCGCGCCGCTCCGAGCAGGCGGCCGCCAGTCTCGAAGAGACTGCCGCCTCGATGGAACAGATCTCCGGCACGGTGAAGCACGCCGCCGACAACGCGTCGCAGGCGGCAGAACTTGCGGAAGCCAACTCGCGCGGCGCCGAGGAGGGCGGCCGCATCATGGCGCAAATGGTGGCGACGATGGACGACCTGGGCGCCTCCTCCGGAAAGATCGGCGAGATCATCGGTGTGATCGATGGCATCGCCTTCCAAACGAATATCCTGGCGCTGAATGCCGCGGTCGAGGCGGCGCGCGCCGGCGAACAAGGGCGAGGCTTCGCGGTCGTCGCCGGCGAAGTGCGAAACCTGGCGCAACGCAGCGCGCAGGCTGCACACGAAATCAAGACGCTGATCACGGACTCGGTGATCAAGGTCGAGTCCGGCTGCACACTGGTCGAGCAGACCGGGCGGACGATGGACGAGATCGTCGCGCAGGTCAGGCGCGTGACGGACCTGATCGGCGAGATCAGCGGCGCCACGCGCGAGCAGGCGAGCGGAATCGGGCAGGTAAACCACGCGGTGAACCAGCTCGATCGGATGACGCAGCAGAACGCCGCGCTGGTCGAGCAGAGCGCGGCGGTGGCCGAGAGCCTGCGCGAGCAGGCCGACAAGCTTGCCGGGGCCGTGGCGATCTTCAGGTTCGGTGAACGCGAAACGCACGCGGCGATCGCGACCGCGCAGTCGGCTTCGCCGCCGTCCCGTGCACGGTCTGCAGCCGTGCAGCCCCGGATCGCTCGGCGCGTTCCTCGCGATGCCGTGACGGCTTCCACCGGTACCGATTGACGGAAGTGCCGAGCGATGGCCGACCCCACCGCCCGGCGGCGTGTTCGGACGAGATGCCGCCGCGGGTTCG
>JBKBSH010000250.1:0-4062 GCA_046291795.1 Burkholderiaceae bacterium
AAGCTCAAGTCGACCTACTGCGACAAGCTGCCGGCGAGCGTGGATCCGCGCACCGGTCGCGTGCACACGAGCTACGGGCAAGCGGTCGCGGTGACCGGCCGGCTGTCGTCTTCGGAGCCCAACCTGCAGAACATCCCGATTCGCACGCCGGAGGGCCGTCGCATCCGCGAGGCGTTCATCGCCCCGCCGGGATCGCGCATCGTCTCGGCCGACTACTCGCAGATCGAATTGCGCATCATGGCGCACCTGAGCGGCGACGAAGGGCTGCTCGCGGCGTTTGCCGCCGGCGAGGATGTGCACCGCGCCACCGCAGCCGAGATCTTCGGCGTTGCCGTGGGCGAAGTGACGAGCGAGCAGCGCCGCTACGCCAAGGTGATCAACTTCGGCCTCATCTACGGCATGAGCGCGTTCGGGCTGTCGGCCAACCTCGGCATCGACAAGGACGCGGCGCGCAACTACATCGAGCGCTACTTCACGCGCTATCCGGGTGTCGCGCGCTACATGGAGACCACCCGCGCGCTCGCCCGGCGGCAGGGCTACGTCGAGACCGTGTTCGGCCGCCGGCTGTGGCTGCCCGAGATCAACTCACCCAACGGCCCGCGCCGCGCCGCCGCCGAGCGCGCCGCGATCAACGCGCCGATGCAGGGCACCGCGGCCGATCTGATCAAGCTCGCGATGATCGCCGTATCCGACTGGCTGCACCGCGAGCGGCTCGCGGCCCGGCTGATCATGCAGGTGCACGACGAGCTGGTGTTCGAGGTCCCCGAGGCCGAGGTCGAAGCGGTGAAGACCAAGGTGCCCGAGCTGATGGCGGGCGTGGCCGAACTGAAGGTCAAGCTCGTCGCCGAGGTCGGCGTAGGCAGCAACTGGGACGAGGCGCATTGAGCGCGGCGAGTCATCCGCCGGCGCAACATCGATGCCTGACATCCCGCTTGCGCGGAACGCACCGCCTGCGACGCGGGTTCCGCATCGCAGGCGTTCGGCGGTGACCGATCGATGTTGACGGAACCGGCACCGGTGCGTTCGCGATGACGCCGGGCGGTCCGCAGCGCCCGCAAGCGGGGCGGTCTCGCCTGCGCCGGCGAGCGGCCGGCTGGGGCGCCGCCCCGCTGGCGCCCTCGGGCCGCTTGCGCCAGACTGTATGCGATTCGAGAACCCGGTGGCGGGAGGTTGCCGATGTACAAACGCGTGCTGTTGGCTTACGACGGCTCGGAAGCGGGGCAGAAGGCGCTGCTCGACGCGCTCGACATCGCGCAGTGGAGCAACGCCGAGCTGCATCTGATCGCGGTGATGCCGCCCGCGGCGCCGCTGGTGGCGATCGAAGGCGCGTTCTACGACGCCGAGATGGAGGCCGAGGAACGCAAGCGCTACGAGGCGATCCTGGCCGACGGCCTGCGCCGGCTGAAGGAAGCGGGCTATCCGGCGCGCGGCGAAGTGCTGGTCGGCGACCAGGTCGAGACGATCACCCGGTACGCGCGCGACATCGGTGCCGATCTGATCGTCGTCGGCCACAAGCACCTCGAAGGCTGGGCCGCGCGCTGGTGGCGCGGCTCGCAGTCGCCGGCGCTGATCGAGCGGGCGCACTGCAATGTCTTGGTCGTGATCACGCACTGAGCCTTAGCGAGTGCAAAACGCCGCGCGCCCGAAGAGAGGCGGCGCGGCGTTTGCGCGTGAACGGCGCGATTACTTGCGCGCGGCGATCGACTGCTCGGCGCGGGTCACGAGGTCGGCGCCGATCTGCTTCTTCCACTGGTCGTAAACGCCGCGCGTGGACTTGACGAACTGCTCGCGCTCGGCCGGCGTGAGCCGCGTGACCTTGACGCCCATGCCCTCGATGTCCTTCAACAGCGGCTGTCCGGGCTCGTCGAGCCCCTTGCGCGCGATCGCGATCTCCTGCTTGCCGGCCTCGATCGCGGCTTGGCGGACGATTTCGCGGTCCGCGGGCGTCCAGCTCTCCCAGACCTCCTTGTTGACGACGAAGATCAGCGGGTCGGCGACGTAGCCCCACATGGTCACGAACTTCTGGCCGACCGTGTGCAGCTTGGCGGCGGTGAAGATCGACATCGGGTTTTCCTGCCCGTCGACCGCGCCGGAGGCGAACGCGGGCTGCGCGTCGGCCCAGCTCATCTGCGTGGGGTTGGCGCCGAGCGCGCGGAACGTGTCGAGGAACAGCGGCGAGCCGACCACGCGGATCTTCAGCCCCTTGAGGTCGTCGGGCTTGCGGATCTCGCGCTTGGAGTTGGTCAGCTCGCGGTAGCCGTTTTCGCCCCACGCGAGCGGAACGACGCCCTGCTTTTCGAGGATCGCGAACAGCTCCTTGCCGACCGGCCCCTGCGTCAGCGCGTCGATCGCCCTGTAGTCGGGCATCAGGAACGGCAGCGAGAACAGATTCAGTTGCTTGACCTGCGGCGACCAGTTGATCGTCGAGCCGATCGCCATGTCGATGATGCCCTGGCGGATCGCGGTGAACTCGCGCGTCTGGTCGCCCTGCACCAGCGACACGCCCGGGTACAGCTTCATGTTGATGCGGCCGTTGGTGCGCTGCTTCACCAGATCGATCCAGATCTCGGCGCCCTTGCCCCACGGAAACGCCGGACCGACGACGGTCGAAAGCTTGTATTCGGGCTTGTAGTTCTGCGCATCGACTGCGCCGGTCGCGGCGAGCGCGACGGCCGTGACGGCGGCGGCGACCCAATGTCTGCCTTGCATGTTTTCTCCTCTCGTTGAACGACCAAGCCCGGCGGCGGGCTCACTCCCTTGCCGTTCGCGCTTCGACGGGCTCGGCACGAATGGCGGAATCCTCGATCAGTACCCCAGGCGTTCGGGCAACCATAACGCGAGCCGAGGGAAAGCGGCAACCAGCGCGAGCGCACCCAGCATCGACACGACCATCCACAGCACCCAGCGCACCGTGCTGTCCATGCCCACGCCGGCGATTCGCGTGGTGACGAGCAGGTTGACCGCCATCGGCGGCGTGAACTGGCCGATCGCCATGTTCATCGTCATCAGCACCGCGAACCACGTCATGTCCCAGCCGAACGCGTTGACGACCGGCACCAAAATCGGCAGGAAGATCAGAAAGATCGACGCGGCGTCGAGCATCATGCCGGCGACGAGCAGCATCAGCATGATCATCGCGAGCATCAGATGCGACTCGTTCGTGACGCCGAGCATCGCCTTGGCGAGCGCGTCGAACGCGCCGAGCGTCGAGCCCGCGTGCGCGAAGATGCCGGCGCAGGCGATGATCAGCATCACGACGGCCGAGATCTCCGCGGCGTCGACGAGCACGCGATAGATCGCGCGCGCGTCGAGTGTGCGGTAGACGAGCGTGCCGACGAAGAAACCGTAGAAGACCGCGACGACGGCCGCCTCGGTCGGCGTGAAAGCGCCGGTTCGCAGTCCGCCGAGGATGATGACAGGCGCGGCGATTCCCCAGCTCGCGTCCTTCAGCGCGCGCAGCAGCCCGCGCCGCTCGCCGACGCCGTCGGCGCCCCAGCCGTACTTCCACGCGAAGACGAAGGTCGGCGCGAGCAGCGACAGCCCTGCGAGCAGGCCCGGCACGACGCCGGCGGCAAACAGCGCGGGGACCGAAACCTGCGGCACGAGCACGGTGAAGATCACGAATGCGATCGACGGCGGGATAAGGATCGCGGTCGAACCCGCCGCGGCGATGATGCTCGCGGAAAACGCGGGCGGATAACCCTGGCGCGTCATCGAAGGCAGCATCACCATCGCCACCGCCGCGGCGTCGGCCGGCCCCGAACCCGAGATGCCGCCGAGGAACATGCACACGAGGATCGCGACCACGCCCTGCGCGCCGCGCCGCGGGCCCACCAGCGCGCTGACGAAGGCGACGAGTTTGGCCGCCACGCCGGCGCGCTCGAAGATCATGCCGGCCAGGATGAACACGGGCAGCGCCAGCAGCGGGTACTTGGCGAGGCTCGAGTACACGTTGGAGGCGATCGACATCGCGCCGAGGTTCGCGCTCAGCACCACCAGCGCGCCAGTCGCGCCGAGGGCGGTTGCCAGCGGCACGCCGGCGACCAGCAGCACGACGAAACC
>JBKBSH010000251.1:0-4059 GCA_046291795.1 Burkholderiaceae bacterium
GCTTCGTAGTAGGTGAGGAATGCGGCCAGCAGGCGGTCGACCGTGCCGTCGTCGCTCGCCGCGCCGTTCGCCGTCAGTGCTTCGACGACCATGCGGCGCGCCCCGAAACTGATCCAGGGGCGCAGTTCGGCGGCCGCGCGTGGCGCGAGCCCGGCGAGCCGCGGCTCGCCGAAGATCACTTCGCCTTCGTCCGGCCGCAGGAAGCCGGAGACCAGCGCGAACAGCGTGGTCTTGCCCGCGCCGTTCGGTCCGATCAGCGCGGTGATCGATCCCCGTTCGACGCCGAGCGAGACGTTCTGCACGGCGTGCAATCCGCCGAAGCGCTTCGACACGCGGCTCGCCGCGAGCAGCACCGGGTTCATCGCGGACCCCGCAGCCTCGCGGCCAGCGCGGCGAAGACGCCGACGAGTCCGCGCGGCGCGAACATCACGATCAGCACCAGCAGCGCGCCGTAGATCATCAGGCTCACGCCGGGCACGTCGCCGAGCGCATTGCGCGTCGCGTCCGACAGCAGGTGCAGCGCGAACGCGCCGACGACCGGTCCCCACACGGTACCGATGCCGCCGACGAGCGCGCCGACGAGCGCCTCGACCGAATAATGCGGCCCGTAGGCGAGCGCCGGGTCGATGTAGTGCAGGTACTGCACGTAGAACGCGCCGGCCGCCGCCATCATCGCGCCCGAGATCGCGATCGCGCCGAGCTTGACGCGATACGCATCCACGCCCAGCGCCTGCGCCGCCTCCTCGTTGTCGCGTACCGCCTGCAGCCAGGCGCCGAAGCGGGAGTGCTTCAGCCACGTCGCGAGCGCGAGCGCGGCGACGACGAAAGCGAGCACGACGTACAGATACCCGGCGCGGGCGTCGAACTGCAGCGTCGCCGGACTCCTCGTCAGCGGGATCTGCAGGCCTGCGCCGGCGCCGGTGAACTGAAAGGTGTTCGCGAGAATGCGGAAGATCTCGGCAAACGCCAGCGTGGCGAGCGCGAAGTACGAGCCGCGCAGGCCGTAGCGGAAGGTCAGCGCGCCGATGAACACGCCGACGGCCGCGCCCGCGGCGACCGCGACCGGCAGCGCCGCCCACGCGTTGACGCCGAGCCGCACCTGCAGCGCGGCCATCGCGTACGCGCCGGTGCCGAAGAACACCGCGTGCCCGAACGAGAACTGCCCGCCGAACCCCGCCAGCACGTTCCACGCCTGCGCCATCAGCGCGCCGAACAGCGCGAGCACGATGAAGTTGAGCCACGCGTCGGACCCGACGAACAGCGGCGCGAGCGCGACGGCGATCGCGAACGCGGCGATCGGGGCGACGGCGCGGATCGTCTGCGTCACGCCTTCGAACCGAACAGCCCGGTGGGCCTGAACATCAGCACCAGCAGGAAGATCGCGAAGATGCCGATCTGGCCGAGGCTCTCGCCAAGGTACAGCCCGCAGACCGACTCGACGACGCCGATCAGCAGTCCACCGACGAGTGCGCCGGCGAAACTGCCCATGCCGCCGAGCACGACGATCGTGAAGGCGACCAGCACGAAGCCGTTGCCCACCGTCGGGTTCACGTAGTACGCCGGCAGCAGGAAACACGCCGCCGCGCCCAGGCAGGCGAGCCCGATGCCGAAGCTCATCGCGAAGACGTGCTCGACATCGATCCCGACCAGCTTCGCGCCCTGCCGCTCTCTGGCGAGCGCGCGGATCGCGCGGCCCAGATCGGTCTTCGCCATCACGGCGAGCAGGATCGCCGCGGCCGCGAGCGCGCCGACGAAGGCGATCGCCTTCGGCACCGCGACGAACGCGCCCGCCAGTTCGATCGTCGCAGCCGACCAGCGCGTCTCGATCGTCCGCGTATCGGCGGTGAAAAGCACCAGCGCGAGGTTCTCCAGCACGATCGAGATGCCGAGCGTCACGAGCAGGATGTTTTCGTCCTTGCCGCGGCTCGCGCGGCCGATCACGAGTCGCTGCAGCAGGTAGCCGAAGGCGAACATCGCCGGCACCATCACCGCGAGCGCGGCGTACGGGTCGATGCCGTACCGGGTGAACAGAAGCTGCACGCCGTACAGCGCGACCATCAGCGCGGCACCGTGCGCGAAATTGATGATGTGCAGCACGCCGTAGATCAGCGTGAGCCCCAGCGCCACGAGCGCGTAGATCGCGCCGGTGGTCAGCCCGTTGGCGATCGACGGCCAGAGGATCGACAGTTCGAGCATCGATCAGCCCTCTCCCCGGACACGGCGAGAGGGACGAGCGGTCAAGCCTTCCAGGGAAACACCGGATCGGCTTCGCGGAACTCCTGCGGAACGATGACCTTGATCTCGTTGTTCAGCACCTGCGTCATCAGCGGGCGCGCGCCCTCGTTCTGGCCGTTGACGAACTTCGTGGGGCCGTACGGCATGATGTGGTCGGCAAACGTGCTCGACTCGAGCGCGGCGATCACGTCCTCGCGTCTGGCGCTTTTCGCGCGATCGAGCGCATCGGCGAGCAGCCACATCGCCGTGTAATTCATGAAGAACTCGTAGACGAAGAAGCCGCCCTTGGCTGCGACGCGCTTGCGCAGCGCCGCGATCCGCTTGTCCTTCGGATTGAACCAGTGGTTGACGTCGATGATGCCGTTGGCGACGTCCGGGAACTCCTTGACGAAGCGTTCGTTCGACGCCGCGCCGCCGAGCACCGAGTACACCGCCATCGGCACGACCTTCTGCTGGCGCATCGTGCGGACGAGCAGCGCGTATTCGTTGTAGTAGTTGGCCGGGATCACGATGTCGGGATTGACGGCCTTCATCCGCAGCACGATGTTGTTGAAGTCGCGAGTCGGGTTGGCGTGTTTGACGATCTCCTTGACCTCGAAACCGAAGGTCGGCAGCTCCTTCGAGAGCAGATTGGCCGTGCCGGTGCCGAACAGCGATTCCTCGTGCACGATCATCACCGTCTTCGCCGGCTTGCCCGCGAGCGTGTTCAGCACGTGCAGGTTCCGCATCGCGATCTGCGTGACGGTGCGGTAGCCGGGGCCGAAGCGGAACGTGTTCTTCAGTCCCCGCTCGACGATCTGGTCGGCGACCCCGACGTCGACGATGTGCGCGATGCCGTGGCGCGCCGCCGCCTGAGTCGTCGCCAGACAGATGCTGCTCGCGTACGCGCCGACGATCGCGGCGACACCTGCCTCGTTCATCTTCTCGACCTCGGACGCGCCGACCTGCGGCTGGCTCTGCGCGTCGCCGAGCACCGCTTCGAGCCGCGCGCCGCCCATCGACTTGATCCCGCCGGCGGCGTTGATGTCCTCGATCGCCATCAGCGCGCCTTCGCGGCACGGCACCCCCGAGGCCGCGAGCGCGCCCGTGACCGGGTGCAGTACGCCGACCCGGATCGCCGGCGGCCTTTGACCGAGGACGACGGCCGGCGCGGCGAACGTCGCGGCGCCGGCCGACAGCGCGGCGGTCTGCTTGAGGAATCTGCGGCGCGCGGGAAAGCGGTTGCGGTGGTTCGTCACTGTGGTCTCCTTGGCGGTCGAAGCCGCGGCCGACTGACCGGTCCGCGCGGGACTCGGCCGAAGGATAGCTCGCCGCGCCCGCGCACCGGCGCCGCTGCGCACGCGGAGAACGCACCGGGGTTTACAGGAACAGATCGGGCAGGAGCTGTTTGCTGCCGGGCACGACCGAATACCTGTCGAAGTCGATCACGCCCGCCTGCTTCAGCACCTCCTCGTCGATGAAGAAATTGCCGGTCGTCGTCGCCGCATCGCGCGTCAGGATCGCGTACGCCGCATCGGCCATGATCTGCGGCGTGCGGCAGTGTTCGGGCTTCACACCCGGGATCATCTGCAGCGCAGCCGTCTGGATCACCGTGCGCGGCCACAGCGCATTGACCGCGATGCCGTAGCCGCGGAACTCCTCGGCGTGCCCGAGCACGCACATGCTCATCCCGTACTTGGCCATCGTGTACGCGACGTGCGGCGCGAACCAGCGCGCATCCATGTTCAGCGGCGGCGAAAGCGTCAGGATGTGCGGGTTGCGCCTGCGCTCGGCGCTCTTCTTCAGATACGGCAGGCACGCCTGCGTGCACAGGAACGTGCCGCG
>JBKBSH010000252.1:0-4055 GCA_046291795.1 Burkholderiaceae bacterium
GCAAACGCGTCCAGGCGTATGAAGGTGTCGTGATCGGCAGACGCAATCGCGGGCTGAACAGCTCCTTCATCGTGCGCAAGGTTTCGAGCGGCGAGGGCGTCGAGCGCACCTTCCAGCTGTACTCGCCGGCGATCGCGTCGATCGAGGTCAAGCGCCGCGGCGACGTGCGCCGGGCCAAGCTGTACTACCTGCGCGATCGCTCGGGCAAATCGGCGCGCATCCGCGAAAAGCTTGCGACCAAGGGCGCCGCGTAGACGAACCCGCCTGCCGCGCGGACACCCGCCGGCGCGGCACCCATGATGTCGGACCTCGCCGTCGATCCGCTGCCGCGCGTGCCGCGCCGTCCGCTGTTCGATCCGGAGACGATCCCGCTGGACCCCGGCTTCGACGATCCCGCGGTTCGCGGCACCGCGGTCGAACCCGAGCGGTTGACTGCCGCGGCGTTGCGCGCGCGCTTCGCGCAGCCGCCCGCGTGGCAGCCCGAGATCACGACCGACGAGCGGCTCTACAACCTCGAAGCGCCGCCGCGGCCCGCGGCGGTTCTCGTGCCGCTGATCGTGCGCGAGCAAGGCGTTTCGGTGCTGCTGACGCAGCGCACCGCGCATTTGCACGATCACGCCGGGCAGATCAGCTTTCCCGGCGGCCGGGTCGAGGAGGAGGATCCGACGCCGGTGGCCACGGCGCTGCGCGAGTCGTTCGAGGAGATCGGGCTGGCCCCCGATGCGGTCGACGTCGTCGGCACGCTGCCGCAGTACGTGACCGCGACGAGCTATCTGGTCACACCCGTGGTCGGACTGATCGAGCGGGAATTCTCGCTCGCGCTCGACGAGTTCGAAGTGGCCGAGGCCTTCGAAGTGCCGCTGGCGTTCCTGATGGATCCGGCCCATCACGAACGACGCCGCGTCGAACTGGGCGCGGTCGCGCGCACGTTCTACGCGATGCCTTACACGGCCGCGCGCCGCTACTTCATCTGGGGAGCGACCGCGGCGATGCTGCGCAACTTCTACCGCTTCCTGCGCGCCTGAGCCGCGCAGCGCTTCACCCTAGAATCGGCGGGCATCGGAGACGCACGTGGTCTGGCTTGCGCTTGTTCTGACGCTGATCCTCGAGCAGTTGCGCGCGCTGCCCGCGCAGCATCCGCTGTCCGGAACGATCGAGGCGATCGCCGACGGGGCCGAGCGCCATCTGAACGCCGGACGCCGGCGCCACGGCATGTATGCGTGGCTGCTGGTGGTCGGTGGCGCAGCGGTTGCGGTCGGCGTCGTCTACTGGATCGCGGCATCGATCTCCTGGATCGTCGCGCTCGCGGTCGACGTCGGCGTGCTCTACCTGACCCTCGGCTTCCGCCAGTTCAGCCATCACTTCACGGAAATCCAGGTTGCGCTCGACAACGGCGACCTGGCCACCGCGCGGCGCGAGCTCACCGCGTGGAAGCGCCCGCACGAAGACGGCTACAACGCCGCCGACCTCGACGCCGCCGAGATCGTGCGGCAGTCGATCGAGTTCGGGCTGCTGCTGTCGCACCGACACGTTTTCGGCGTGCTCGTGTGGTTCGTGCTGCTGCCGGGCCCGATCGGCCCGGTCGTTTACCGGCTCTCGGACTATCTCGCGCGCCGCTGGAACCGTCCGCCTGCCGGCGCGCAGACCCCGGATCGCTTCGGCGACTTCGCGCGCCGCGTGTTTGCGTGGATCGACTGGCTGCCGGCTCGCCTGACGTCGCTCGCCTTCGCGATCGTCGGCGATTTCGAGGGCGCGATCTACTGCTGGCGCCAGGTCGCGCGCGTGCCGTCTACCGAAGGCGTGCCGGGCCTCGACAACCGCGCGCTGATCCTCGGCGCGGCGAGCGGCGCGATCGGCACGCGCATCATGAGCACGGCCGAAACCGCGCGCTACTTCGACGAAGCGGGGCAGGAGGTCGCGGCGCTCGCCGAACCCGAGCCGCGCACACTGCGTTCGGTCGTCGGTCTGGTCTGGCGCGCACTCGTGCTGTGGTTGGTCGTGCTGCTGCTGCTCACGCTCGCAGCCTGGGTGTTCTGAAGCGCAGATCAGGCCGGGCGAGGCGCACCGCACTTCCAGCACGCGCCAAACTGCGGCTCGATGGCCTCTCCGCACGACGCGCAGCGCCACGGCGGTCCCGCGACGTCGCGCGTCAGATCGGCCAGGATCTCGCGCGCGCGGTACTCGTCCAGATCGTCGAGCAGCCACAGTTGCGGCGCGCACTCGAGCCACGGGATGTCGCCGATGGCTCCCGCGAGCGTCGTGTTTCGCACTTCGCAGCGGATGCCGGCCGCGGCGAGCGCGTTGGCCAGGTGCGCGGCCTGCAGCGCGTGGTCGCAGCGCGCGAGCAGCTTCATCGCGCGACCTCGGTCGCCAGCTGGCGGTAGAACGCATAGCGCGCCGGCGAGATCGCGCCGGCTTCGACCGCGGCGCGCACCGCGCAGCCGGGCTCTTCGAGATGTCGGCAATCGTTGAAACGGCAGCGGCCGAGGTGCGGCGCGAACTCTGGCAGGCACGCGGCGAGCTGCGCGATCGACAGGTGCGCAAGCCCGAACGCCTGGAACCCCGGCGAGTCGACGATCGCGCCGTCGGCGCCGAATGCGAACCAGCGCGACGCGGTGGTGGTCTGTCTGCCCTGGTTCAACTTCACCGAGTACTCGCGCGTGCGTGCGTTCGCGTCGGGAACGAGCAGATTCAGGATCGTCGACTTGCCCATGCCTGACTGACCGACCAGCAGCGTGGCGCGGTGAGCGAACTCGGCTGCGAGCCGCGAACGCGCTTTGTCCGGTTCGGCTCTGGCGGATACCGCGATCGTACGCTCGCCGAGCGCGGCCAGTTCGTCGAGCGCCGCGCGCGCGCCGCCGCCCGCGTCGGGCACGTCGGTCTTGTTCAGCACGACCAGCCGTGCGATCTGCGCGGCGTGCGCCGCGACCAGCGCACGCCAGACGAAGTGCAGGTTGAACGCGGGTTGCGGCGCAAAGACGATCGCGACCTGGTCGATGTTGGCGGCAAGTTCCTTCGTGCGCAGCGCATCGGCGCGGAACAGAACGCTGCGACGCGGCTCGATCGATTCGATCGCCGCATCGTCCGCGCCGACGGCCGTGCAGCGCACGCGATCGCCGACGACGACGTCTCCGCGCTTGCCGCGGCGGCTCGCGAGCCACGTTCGCCCACCCGCGTCCTGCACCAGAAACCTGCGGCCGTAGGCGGCCACGACGCGCGCTTCGAACTCGCCGGCGGGCCGCGCCGGCTTCATGCGGTGCGCTGGGACGCGCGCTGCGCGTAGATGGCGTCGGCCTTGGCCGCGCAGATGAAGTCGTTGATCGAGATGCCCTTGACCGAGTGCGTATTGAAGCGCACCTGGCAGCGGTTGTACGAGACGATCAACTCGGGGTGGTGGTCCTCGCGGTGGATCATCTCGGCGAGCGCGTCGACGAAGGCGATCGTCTGATGGTAATCGTCGAAGCGATACGTCCGCACGATGCAGTCGTCGACCAGCCCCCATCCGTCGAGCGCGGCGAGCTGCGCCTGCACTTCGGCCGGCGTCATCGCGCCCTCGCCCTCGAGCGGGCGGCAGCGGCGCGCGAGCAACTCTTCGCGGCTGAGCATGGTCAGGCGGCCGCCGTCGCGGGCAGCGGCTGCGCGAGCAGCCGCTCGATGCGGATCGCAGCCGGCGGGTGCGAATCGTAGAACGCCGAGTACAGCGGATCGGGCGTCAGCGTCGCGGCGTTGTCCTGGTACAGCTTGACCAGTGCGCTCGCGAGATCCCGCGCCGAACTGTGGCGCGCGGCGAAGGCGTCGGCCTCGAACTCGTGCGCGCGCGACAGCGCCGACGCGAGCGGCGCCAGCGCGAACGTGAACACCGGGGCGACCAGGATGAACAGCACCAGTGCGAGCCCGTCGTTGCGCGCGTCGAGCGCCGGCTGCACGCCCAGACCCTCGTAGAACCAGGTCTGTCCGGCGAGCCAGCCGAGCAGCGCAAGGAAGGCGAAGCTCGCGGGCGCCGACAGCACGAGCCGCTTGCGGATGTGCTTGAGCTTGAAGTGCCCGAGTTCGTG
>JBKBSH010000253.1:0-4035 GCA_046291795.1 Burkholderiaceae bacterium
GAAGATGTCGTTCCATAGCCGCGCCTCCAGGTGCGATTCCATCTTCGGCAGATAGAAGTACGGACCTGAGCCGCGCGCGATCAGCTCTCTGGCGTTGTGAAACATGAACAGCGCGAAGTCGAAGATGCCGCCCGAGACTCTCTCACCGTCGACCAGCACGTGCTTCTCTTCGAGGTGCCAGCCGCGCGGACGCACGACCAGCGTCGCGATCTTGTCATTGAGCTTATACAGCTTCCCGCCCTGCTCGAACGTGATCCGCCGCCGAACGGCGTCGATCAGATTGAGCTGGCCGGTGATCTGGTTGTCCCAGTTCGGCGTGTTGCTGTCCTCGAAGTCGGTCATGTACGCGTCCGCGCCGGAGTTCAGCGCGTTGATGATCATCTTGCGTTCGACCGGGCCGGTGATTTCGACACGTCGGCACAGCAGGTCCTTGGGAAGCGGCGCGATCTTCCAGTCGCCGTCACGGATGTGCTTCGTCTCGGCAAGGAAGTCCGGCTTCTCGCCCGCATCCAACCGTTTCGAACGCTCGGCGCGCCTGGCGAGCAGTTCGATCCTGCGCGGATTGAACTCGCGGTGCAGCCTTGCGACGAGTGCCATCGCGTCGTGCGTCAGGATGGTTTCAAAACCCGGCTTGAGCGGTGCCTTGATCGTTACGCCGGCAGGCAGATTCATCGGGTACTCCTTCGTACGCGTCAGTGAAGTCGGGAAAGCGGAAACACCGCCGCATCGGCGAGCGTGCGCCCCGTCGCGTGCGGCGCTGCGCTGGGGCGCTGACGGCCCGTGCGCCGAGCGCATCGCGCGTCATACGCGAAAACGGCGCAGAGCGCCCGCGCGGCGTTCGAACGCGCGTGTACTCGATAGGCCCTGTCGCGCCAGGTTTGCGCAAGCCGCGCGCCGTGCCCGGGAAAGAGGCGGTCGGCCGCCGTCTGCACTGAATACACGTCGAGCAGGGTTCCGAAGGCGTCGGACGGTGCTGCGCGCATGCTTCGGCCGAAGGGAAGGATGGGCGCAGTATATTTGCGAGAAGCTTGTGCATTGAGAGGCAAACGGCACAGCTTCTTTGCGTCGCGCTCAACAATGGACCACTTCAAACAACTCGCGACGTTCGTCAGCGTCGCCCAGCGCGGCAGCCTGTCCGCCGCCGCTCGCCACGAAGGGATCGCGCCGGCGATGGTCAGCCGCCGTCTCGACGCGCTCGAGGCACGCCTCGGCGTCAAGCTGCTACAGCGAACCACGCGGCGCGTTTCGCTGACGCCGGAAGGCGCGGCCTTCGTCGAGGACTGCCAGCGCATCCTGACCGAACTGGAAGCCGCCGAATCGGCGGTGTCCGCGCGGGGCGCCGAGGCGACGGGCCACCTGCGCGTCACGGCACCCGCCGGGTTCGGACGCAAGTACATCGCTCCGCTGACGGCCGGTTTCGCCGGCGAGCACCCCCGCCTGCACGTCTCGCTCGATCTGTCCGATCGCGTCGTCGACCTGCTCGCCGAAGGGTTCGACTGCGCCGTCCGCTTTGGAGAACAGGCCGACAACTCGCTCGTGCGGATCAAGCTGGGCGAGAGCCTGCGCGTCGTCGTCGCTGCGCCGTCGTACCTGCGTCGGCACGGCCAGCCCGACCATCCCACCGAATTGGCACACCACGTGTGTCTGACGCTCGGCGACGGCGCTGGCGCCGGACCGCCACCGCAGCGTGGCTGGACTTTCACGATCGACGGAGCGCCGAGCACGGTTCGCGTGGGCGGCGCGCTCGCGTGCAACGACGGCGCGGTCCTGCACGAATGGGCGCTGGCCGGACTCGGCCTGGCGTGGCGGTCGCTGTGGGAGGTCGGCGACGACATCCTTGCGGGACGCCTGATCCGCGTGCTCGACCGCTACGCAGCTCCGCCGACCAATGTGTACTGCGTCTTTCCGGCGCGAAAGCACTTGCCGCTGCGCGTGAGGCTGTTTGTCGACAAAGTGAAGGCGGCTTTCGCCGATGAGTCGCTGCGCCTCGCGCTGGGTGAATCGACCACGGCGAGGCGAGCGCGATGATGCGACAACGGTCGGAAAAAGAAGGGGCCGCTTACGCGGCCCCAGCAGTCGAACGATTTTCTTCGGACTTGTTGACGGCGTCTCCTACGACCTCGCCCTTGTCTCCCTCCGGCGCTTGCGCGCTGTGGCAATCGCGGCGCAGTCTAGAGTCCGCCTCCTGGGCCGCTCAAGTTGCGTCGCAACGAAAGCGTTGCCGCGCAGAGACGAATGTCCGAGCATTCTAGGCAGCTTTCTTTTCCGCCTTCTTGTCGAAAAACTGCTCGTCCTCCGTCGAGCCCTTGAGCGCCGCGGTCGACGCCTCGCTTTCGATCGTCGTCGTGACGGCGTCGAAGTAGCCCGTGCCGACCTCGCGTTGATGCTTGACCGCTGTGAAGCCCTTTTCGGCCGCGGCGAACTCCGCTTGTTGCAGTTCGACGAACGCGCTCATCTGGTTGCGCGCATAGCCGTAGGCGAGGTTGAACATCGAATAGTTCAGCGAGTGGAACCCGGCCAGCGTGATGAACTGGAACTTGTAGCCCATCGCGCCGAGCTCTTTCTGGAACCGGGCGATCGTCGCGTCGTCCAGATTCTTCTTCCAGTTGAAACTCGGCGAGCAGTTGTACGCGAGCATCTTCCCGGGAAACTGCCTGTGGATCGCTTCGGCAAAGGCTCTCGCGTAAGCGAGATCCGGCTTTCCGGTCTCGCACCATATGAGATCCGCGTACGGCGCATAGGCCAGGCCGCGCGAAACGGCCTGCTGCAAGCCCGGCCTGGTGCGGAAGAAACCTTCGACGGTACGCTCGCCGGTCAGGAAAGGTTTGTCGTTCTCATCGACGTCCGACGTCACGAGATCCGCGGCCTCCGCGTCCGTGCGTGCGACCAGGACGGTCGGCACACCCATGACGTCGGCGGCAAGGCGTGCCGCGACGAGCTTGGCGACCGCTTCGCGCGTCGGCACGAGCACCTTGCCGCCCATGTGCCCGCACTTCTTCACCGACGCGAGTTGGTCCTCGAAGTGCACACCGGCGGCGCCCGCATCGATCATGGCCTTCATCAGCTCGAAGGCGTTGAGCACGCCGCCAAAGCCCGCTTCCGCATCGGCGACGATCGGCGCGAGATAGTCGATGTAGCCCGGATCGCCCGGGTTCTTGCCCTCCATCCACTGGATCTGGTCGCAGCGCATCAGCGCGTTGTTGATCCGGCGAACCACTGCGGGCACTGAATCGGCCGGGTATAAGGACTGGTCCGGGTACATCTCGCCGGCCAGATTCGCGTCGGCCGCGACCTGCCATCCCGAAAGGTAGATCGCTTTCAGGCCGGCCTTGACTTGTTGCATCGCCTGATTGCCCGTCAACGCGCCCAGCGCGTTGACGAACGGCTCATCGTTGAGCAGTTTCCACAGCCGCTCCGCGCCGCGCTTCGCCAGCGTATGTTCGACGTGGATGGAACCCCGGAGGCGGACGACGTCGTCGGCCGTGTAGCCCCGCTTGATCCCTTTCCAGCGCGGGTTCTCGTTCCAGTCTTTCTGCAGGCGTTGCGCCTCGATCTTGCGTGCGGTCATGCTCTCTCCCAATCAAAAGGATCTGCCAGTCGATGTGCCGAGGCCTGGATGCTCGCTCCCCAAGCTCGCCAGCCGTGGACGATCGTATGGCTGATCAAGCGACGCAGCAACACAGTTGTCTTATAGAAGAATTTGCTTCACATCTTGTAAAAACAAGGCTCTAGGCTGGACATTTCGCCACTCGGCATGCGCTGTGACAGCGCGAAAGGCCCGAGTTGTGCTTCGCACCAGTTCTGCACCACGATATGAAATGCCCTTCGGACCCCGAAATGAGCAGCGCCTGGGGTCAGCAGCCATGGTCTCGATAGCGCGCTATCGGACCTGGAAGGCGCGAGAGGCGCGGCCGAGCTAGCCGCCCCTGATCGCCAGCTCGAGGCCGTGCGTACTGGCTGACGCACGACGGCAACGACCGCTGCGTCCGTTACGAGCCAAACGGCTGCCTTTCATCGAGCGAATTCGCCGCTCGG
>JBKBSH010000254.1:0-4034 GCA_046291795.1 Burkholderiaceae bacterium
CAGCGCCACAGCCCGCGCCGCTGCCGCCGCCCAAGCCGCCGACGATCGCGCTGATCCTGCCCGCGCAGACCACGCCTTTCGCGCGCGTCGCCGAAACGGTGCGGCAGGGTTTCTTCGCCGCGCAGTCGGTCTCGGGGACGAATGCGACGATCCAGCTCATCGAGCTCGAAGACGCGACCGCGCAGCTCGCAGGCGCGCTGAAGAGCGCGCGCGACCGCGGCGCCGACATCGCGGTCGGACCGCTGACGCGCGACGCGGCCAACGCGCTGGGCAGCGGGCGCGTCGCCGCGCCGCTGCCGGTGGTCACGCTGAACCTGCCCGAAACCGACATCGGGCTCGCGCCGCACGTGCTCGCCTTCGGCGTATCGATCGAGCAGGAAGCGCGCCAGATCGTCGCGGTGGCGCTGCGCGAGCTGCCGCTGCCGCCGCCGGTCGGCGTTGCCCCGGCCGCGCCGCGCTTCATGGTGATCGTCGGCGAATCGCCGCTCGCGCGCCGTATGGGCAACGCGTTCCGCGACGCGTTGCGCGAGGCGGGTCAGGCCGCGACGCTGTATCCGATGCGAGTGACCTACGACACGCTGCAGGCGCTGTCGGATGAGATCGCCGCGGCCAGGCTCGACGCGGTGTTTCTCGCGCTCGAAGCGCGCGACGCAGCCGCGGTTCGTCCGCGCCTGCCGCCGGCTCTGAAGCTGTACGCGACCTCGCAGGTCAACCTCGGCGGTGCGGAGGCCGCGCTGCTCGCGCCCGAGCTGGAAGGCGTGAACTTCGTCGACATGCCGTGGCTGCTCGAACCCGATCACCTCGCGGTCGTCGTGCATCCCAAACCCGAGCAGGCATTGTCGGGTGAGCTGCAACGGCTGTACGCGCTCGGCATCGACGCGTTCCGCCTGGCGATCGAATGGGTCCAGGGCCGGCGCAGCTTCGGTCTGGACGGTGTCACCGGCGCGCTCGCCGTCGATCGCGACCGCAGCGCGCGTGTCGAACGCGTGCCGACGGCTGCGGTCTTTCGCAACGGCAGGGTCGAGCGCCGCGGTCTGGCGCGATGAGGGTGCAGCGTTGAAGCCGATCCGCGCGAGCGGTGTGCGAACGCCGAAGCAGCGGGCGGGCGACGCTGCCGAGCAGGCGGCGTGCGCGCATCTGGCGGCCAACGGCTGCCGCATCGTCGCGCGCAACGTGCGCTATCGCGAAGGCGAGCTGGACGTCGTCGCGCTCGACGGCGGCGTGCTCGCCTTCGTCGAAGTGCGGCTGCGCAGCGGCGCGCGCTTCGGCGGCGCCGGCGCCAGTGTCGACGCTTTCAAGCGCAGGCGAATCGTTCGCGCCGCGCAGCACTACCTCGTCGAGCGGTACGGCGCGGGCGGGAAGCTGCCGCCGTGCCGCTTCGACGTGATCACCGCCGACGCGAGCGGCGTCACCGAATGGGTCCGGGACGCATTCGCGGCGGAAGGGTGAGGGGCAGAGGTGTCAACGGGCGATGGCTCATAGGAGGCTTGGCGTGGGAAAGATCAGTGTCAGACGGTGCGTGCTGCGCGCGCTTGCCTCGGCAGCCGCGGCTTCGACGATCGCGGGCTGCGCGCCGATCGTCGTCGGCGGTGCGATGGTCGGCGGCGCGATCGTCGCGTCGGACCGCCGCTCGCTCGGCATCCAGCTCGAGGACGAAGCGATCGAGCGCCGCATCAACCGCGCGCTCGCGGAGCGGTTCGAGCGCGGCACGATCAACATCAACGTCACCAGCTACAACCGCAAGGTGCTGTTGACCGGCGAAGTGCTGACCGCCGAGGCCAAAGCCGAAGCCGAGGCGATCGCCGCCAACACCGAGAACGTGCGCGCGGTGCTCAACGAGCTCGGCGTGGGCCGGCTGTCGACGGTCGGTTCGCGCGCCAAGGACACCGCGATCTCGGGCAAGGTGCGCGCCGCGTTCCTCGAGTCGAAGAAGGTGCCCGCGGGCGCGGTCAAGGTCACGACCGAACGCGCGATCGTCTACCTGCTGGGCCGCGTCACACAGGCCGAAGGCGACGCCGCCGCGCAAGTCGCCGCGCGCGTCTCCGACGTGCTCGGCGTGGTCAAGGCGTTCGACTACATCACCGACAAGGAACTCGAGGAACTGCTCGGCACATCGGTGGCGCCGGGGTCCCAGCGCAAGTAGCGCCCGCGATCATGATCGACGAAGCCCTTGCGCACCGGGGCGATTGACTTATAGTCCGCGCGCCCCCGGACTCGATGCGGGGGCGTCCGCCGCCGACGCGGCTGGCGCGCGGTCCAGCGGCCGTTCTCATCGACTGGAGGTCGTGACATGGGTTGGATCATCTTCCTCGGACTGATCGCGCTCGTCGTGTTCTGGGCGATCGGCGCGTACAACCGGCTGGTCAACCTGCGCAACCGTTTTCGCAACGCCTTCGCGCAGATCGACGTGCAACTGAAGCGCCGCTACGACCTGATCCCCAACCTGGTCGAAACGGCCAAGGCGTACATGAAGCACGAGCGCGAGACGCTCGAAGCCGTGATCAAGGCGCGCAATTCGGCGGTCAGCGCCAATGCCGCCGCCGCCGCGGATCCGGCCTCGCCCGCAGCGATCCAGGGGCTGATGGCCGCCGAAGGCGCATTGGCCGGAGCGCTGGGCAGACTCTTCGCGCTGGCCGAGGCGTATCCGGACCTGAAGGCCAACCAGAACATGATGCAGTTGTCGGAGGAGCTGACCGGCACCGAGAACAAGATCTCGTTCGCACGCCAGGCGTTCAACGACGCGGTGATGGCGTACAACACCGCGGTCGAGCAGTTCCCTTCGAACGTGATCGCGAACTTCTTCTCCTTCAAGCTCGCCGAGCTTCTGCAGGCGACCGAATCGCCCGAGGAGAAGAAGGCGGTCAAGGTGCAGTTCTGACGCGGCCAGGCTCGACGCGCGACGTTCGCGCCGGGCGCCCGGCCGTGGTCGAGCGCGCAGCGCCGCGTGCCGCATAGCCGTCGCGCGCCATTCACCTCCCGATGGACTTCTTCGAGCAGCAGGAACTCGCGCGCCGCACCAGCACTCGGCTCGTCGTGCTGTTCGTGCTCGCGGTGATCGGCGTGGTGCTCGCGGTCAATGCGGTCGCTTCGTTCATCTATCTCGGCTTCGTCGAGAACGCGGATCAATTCATCGGCCGGCGCGGACTGCCGACCGGCTTCTACGCGACCAACACGTTGGTGACGCTCGCGCTGATCGGCGGCGGCACGTGGTGGGAGATCGAGCGGCTGCGCTCCGGCGGCGATGCGGTCGCGGCGATGGTCGGCGCGCGGCCGGTCGATCCTTCGACCGGCGACCTGCTCGAGCGCCGGCTCGTCAACGTCGTCGAGGAGATGGCGCTCGCCTCGGGCGTGGCGGTGCCCCGGGTCTACCTGATGGACCACGAGCCGTCGATCAACGCGTTCGCCGCCGGGCACTCGATCAACGATGCGGTGATCGCGGTCACGCGCGGCGCATTGACGAGGCTCACGCGCGACGAACTGCAGGGCGTGATCGGCCACGAGTTCAGCCACATCTTGAACGGCGACATGCGACTGAACCTGCGGCTGATCGGCGTGTTGTTCGGGCTGCTGATGATCGCGATGTTCGGCCGCTTCCTGATGGAGATGGGCCGCGGCAGCCGCAACGGCCGGGGCGGCGCCGGCGGGCTCGTCGTCGCGGGGCTGGCGCTGTGGGTCGTCGGCTATGTCGGCGTGTTCTTCGGCCGGCTGATCAAAGCGGCGGTGTCGCGCCAGCGCGAGTATCTGGCCGATGCGAGCGCGGTGCAGTTCACGCGCAACCCCGACGGCATCGGCGGCGCGCTGCGCAAGATCGGCGGGCTCACGCAGGAAACCGGGCTCGGCACGAAGATCGAGCACCCGAACGCGGAGGCGCTGTCGCACCTGTTCCTCGGCGCCGCGCGGCGCAACTTCGCGAGCGGACTGTTCGCGACGCATCCGCCGCTGGCGGAACGCATCAAACGCATCTACGGGCGCGCGCTCGACTTCCTGCCCGCGCCCGAGCAGCCGCTCGCGCTCGCGATGGGCGGGCTCGCGCC
>JBKBSH010000255.1:0-4030 GCA_046291795.1 Burkholderiaceae bacterium
TCTCTTTCGGATCGTCGGGGTTGGCGAGGATCGCGCAGTGGAAGTTGCCGTCGCCGACGTGGCCCAGGATCGGCGCCGGCAGGAAACTCGTCGCCAGGTCGGCGATCGTCTCGCCGATGCACTCGGCCAGACGCGAGATCGGCACGCATACGTCGGTCGTGAAGCTGCGCGCGCCGGGCTTCAGTTGCAGACACGCGAAGTACGCGTTGTGCCGTGCGGTCCACAGCCGCGAGCGGTCCTCGGCATTCGTCGCCCATTGGAAGTCCTGACCGCCGTGCTCGCGCGCGAGCTGCTGAACGGTTTCGGCCTGCTCGCGCACGCTCGCCGCCGAGCCGTGGAACTCGAACAGAAGCAGCGGCAGCTCGGGCAGCCCGAGCCTGCTGTGCGCGTTGACCGCCCTGACCGTCAGCGCGTCGAGCAGCTCGCAGCGAGCGATCGGCACGCCCATCTGGATCGTCGCGATCGTCGTCTTCACGGCCGCATCCACACTCGGGAACGAACAGGTCGCCGCCGAGACGGCCTCGGGCTGCGGATACAGCTTCAGCGTCACCTCGGTCGCGATGCCGAGCGTGCCTTCGGAGCCGACGAAAAGCCGCGTCAGGTCGTAGCCGGCGCTCGACTTCTTCGCGCGGCGCGACGTTCGGATGACCTTGCCCTCGGCGGTGACGACGGTCAATGCCAGAACGTTCTCGCGCATCGTGCCGTAGCGCACCGCGTTCGTTCCGGACGCGCGTGTGGCGACCATGCCGCCGATCGTCGCGTCCGCGCCCGGATCGATCGGGAAGAACAGGCCCGTGTGTCTGATCTCGTCGTTCAACTGCTTGCGGGTGACGCCCGCCTGCACGGTCACCGTCAGGTCCTCCGGATTGACCGCGATGACCCTGTTCATCCGCGAAAGGTCGACGCAGACGCCGCCGGCGATCGCGAGCAAGTGGCCTTCGAGCGACGAGCCGACGCCGAACGCGATGACCGGAACGCGCCAGTCCGCGCACAGCTTCACGAGTGCGGCGACGTCATCGGTCGACTGCGCGAAGACCACCGCGTCGGGCGGCGTCGGCGGAAACGGCGATTCGTCGCGGCCGTGGTGATCGCGAACCGCCGCCGCGGTCGAGCAGCGCTCGCCGAAGCGCGCTTGCAGCGCTGACAGGAAAGCCGGCGGCAGCGGCCTGCGCAACGCGGCCGCCGAGATCGGTGCGTTCATAATCGACTCTCCTCGGAGCGAAGCCATTCTAGGACAGCACGATGGGCAAGCGCCTTTCGAAGATCGCCACGCGCACCGGCGACGACGGCACGACGGGACTCGGCGACGGTACGCGAACGCGCAAGGACGCGCCGCGGATCCAGGCGATCGGCGAAGTCGACGAGCTGAACTCGTTCATCGGCCTGCTCGCGGCCGAAGCGCTGCCCGACGAGGTGCGTGCCGACCTGCTCGACATCCAGCACGATCTGTTCGACCTCGGCGGCGAACTGTGCATCCCCGGCTATGCGATGGTCAAGGACGTGCAGGTCGCGCGGCTCGACGAGCGGCTGGCGCATTACAACGCGAGTCTGCCGCGGCTCGCGGAGTTCATCCTGCCGGGCGGCTCGCGCGCCGCCGCACTCGCGCACGTGTGCCGCACGGTGTGCCGCCGCGCCGAGCGCGCGATCGTCGCACTCGCTGCGCACGAGGCCGTCAACGAAGCGCCGCGCCGGTACGTCAACCGCCTGTCGGACCTGCTGTTCGTGCTCGCGCGAGTGCTCAACCGGTACGCGGGCGGCAGCGACGTGCAGTGGCAGCAGCGGAAGAATCAGTAGCCGTCGCGCGCGTTGCAGTCGCCCGCGGTGCGCAGTCCGTCCGACGCATTGCCGGTTCGTCGCCTCGGGGCTGGAGCGTCTGCGGCGCTTGCGTACACTGCGCGCCACTCGGATCCGGGGGTACTCCGAATGAAAGTCCTGACGGGCCTGGCCGCGGCGCTGGCGCTGGCCGGTGCGTTCGACGCGGCGGCGCAGTCGCCGCGCCCGCTCGTGCCGGTGCTCGACGCGGCGACGATCGATGCGCGTTGCGACGGCGAACTGGCGAAGCTGCGTTCGCGCAAGGCGGCGATGGAACGCAGGCGCGGCGCCGGCGCGATCCTTGCCGAGTGGAACCGGCTGTCGATCGAGTCAGGCGACTTCGTCAACCCGGTCTACCTGCTCGCCAACGTCCATCCGGATCAGGGCACGCGCGATGCCGCGCAGCGCTGTGTCGAGAAGCTCGTGCCGTTCGAGTCCGAGCTGTTCCAGAGCGAGGCGCTGTATGCGCGCGTCAAGGCGCTCGCGCCGCGCGATCCGGTCGACCGGATCTACCGCGCCGAACTGCTCGACGCGTTCGAGGACAGCGGCGTCGCGCTGCCGCCAGACAAGCGCGCCCGCGCGAAGGCACTGCGCGACGAGATCGAGAACCTCGCGCTGAAGTACCAGAAGAACGTCAACGAAGACCGCACCGTCGTGACGATCGCGCCGGACGAGGCGCGCGGACTGCCGCAGTCGTGGATCGACGCGCGCAGCCGCGACGGCGAGGGTCGCCTCGTCGTCACGCTCGACGCTCCGACTTATGTGCCTTTCCTCGAGAACGCGGTGAACGAGGACGCGCGCCGCCGCGTCTGGACCGCGAAACTGCGGGAAGGCGGCACCGTCAACGTCGAACTGCTCGACCGCGTGCTGCGGCTGCGGCACGAATTGGCGCAACTCTACGGCCTGCCCGACTATGCGACCTTCGCGCTGCGCCGGCGCATGGCGCGCACGCCCGAGGCGGTGAACGAATTCCTGGCGAGCGTGAAGAACGCGGTCGACGAAGTCGAAGCGCGCGAGCTCGAAGCGCTGCGCGCCGACAAGGCCGCGCTGCTCGGCAAGCCGCTCGCCGAAGTGAGGCTCGAGCGCTGGGACGTGGCGTTCCATCAGGAGCGCGTGCGTCGCAGCCGCTACGACATCGACCAGGAGGCGCTGCGCGCGTACTTTCCGACCGAGGCGAGCATCCGCTACGCGCTGACGATCGCCGAGGCGATGTACGGGATCCGCTTCGTCGAAGTCGAAGTGCCGCGCTGGCATCCGGACGTTCGCTACTTCGACGTTCGCGAAGCGCGCGCGGACGGAAAGCCGGGCGAGTTCATCGGCGGCGTGTACCTGGATCTTTACCCGCGCGAAGGCAAGTACAACCATGCCGCGGCGTTTGCCGTGCGTGCGGCCTCGACGCTGGCGAGGCGCACGCCGATCTCGGCGCTCGTCGCCAACTTCGACCGGCGCGGACTGAACCACGACGAGCTCGAGACGCTGCTGCACGAGTTCGGTCACGTGCTGCACGGCGTGCTGTCGAGGACGCGCTACGCCGATCTGGCCGGCACGTCGGTCAAGCGCGATTTCGTCGAGGCCCCTTCGCAGATGTTCGAGGAGTGGGCGCGCCGCGAGGAGCCGCTCGCGCTGTTCGCGCAGCTCTGCCCCGAGTGCCCGCACTTGTCGAAGGAACAGGTCGAGCGGCTCCGCGCCGCGCGACGTTTCGGCAACGGCATCCGCTACGCGCGCCAGTGGCAGTACGCCGCATACGACATGCGGCTGCACACCGGCGCACCCAAGCCCGCGCTCGCGACCTGGATCGAGATCGAGCGCGCCTCCAGACTCGGCCACGTCGAAGGCACGATGCTGCCGGCGAGCTTCGGCCACCTCGTCGGCGGTTACGCGGCCGGCTACTACGGCTACATGTGGTCCGAGGTGCTCGCGCTCGACATGCTGTCGGGCTTCGGCGGCAGGCTGCTCGACCCGGCTGCCGGGCGCAAGTACCGGCGTGCGGTCCTCGAAAAGGGCGGCGAGCGAACACCGCAATCGCTGGTCGAATCCTTCCTCGGCCGCGCGCCATCCAGCGGCGCGTTCTACGCCGAGATCACCGGGCAGCGGAAGTAACCCTAAATCCGGCAGTTGACCGCTCGCGGCTGCGGACGATGCGTTGCGTGTCAAGGCTTTGCGGCTTCGACGTCATTCACCCGGAGGGTGAATCGGCTTCGCACGGCATAGCGCGCAC
>JBKBSH010000025.1:0-14144 GCA_046291795.1 Burkholderiaceae bacterium
CCCTCCTCGACGCCGCCCCCGGGATGTCGCACCTGGATCGTCGCGGGGCCGGGACCGTAGAACTCGCGGCGCAGCGGCTGCGAGGTGTCGATGTCGACCTCGGTGTCCGAGCCGCTCGCGCCGTCGGCCAGGAACTTCAGCCGGTACTTGCCGATTTCGACGATGTCGCCGCTCTGCAGCAGGTGTTTCTTGATCGGCTGGCCGTTGACGGTCGTGCCGTTGGTCGAGCCGAGATCTTCGAGATAGATGTCCGAGCCGGAGGCGTAGACGACGGCGTGCTCGCCGCTGACGGCGAGGTTGTCGATCACCACGTCGTTGTGAGAGCGGCGGCCGATGGTCGTGCGCTCCTTCGAGAGGTTGACCTCCCGAAGGACCACTCCGTCCAGACTGAGCACCATCCTCGGCATGCTTGCTCCCTGTACTTCTACTTATGGGATAGGCGATGATTCTGCCAGCGCCGCACCCGGCTTGCCAATCAATCGGCCGCGCCGTCGGCAGTACGAGCGTCGTCGGCCTGACGATCGGTCGGCGCCTCGCCCCGCCCGTCGCCGACTCGCACGACGATCACCGACACATTGTCGCGGCCGCCGGCGTCGTTGGCCATGTCGACCAGACGGCGCGCGGCCTCCTGCACGTCCGGAGCGCAGGCTGCGATCAGACCGCCGATCTCGTAGTGGGTCACCATTTCCGTCAGACCGTCGGAACAAAGCACGAGCAAGTCCCCGGCCTGCACGTCGTAATCGTGGATCTCGGGCTCGACGTCGGAACTCGCCCCGAGCGCACGGGTGACCAGATTCTTGGCCGGCAGCAGGCGCGCCTCTTCCTGGGTCACCATGCCCGCGTCGAGCAGCTCCTGCGAGAACGAGTGGTCGCGCGTGAGCTGCTCCAGCGCACCGCCGCGAAACCGGTACAGCCGGGAGTCGCCCGCATGGGCGACCCACAGCCTGCCGTCGAGCAGCCAGGCGATCACGACCGTCGTGGCCATGCCCTCGAAGGCGGTGCTGTTCAGCGCCGCGCGGAAGATCGTCGCGTTCATGCCGACCATCGAATCGCGCAGCGCCGCGCGCGGATCGAACGGCGCGTTTTCGGCTCTCGCCTCGGCCTGCGCGGCGGTCAGTTCGGCCAGCAGCGTACTGACGGCCATCGTGCTCGCGATCTCGCCGGCGTTGTAGCCGCCGAGCCCGTCGGCGAGGATGAACAGGCCCGCGTCGGGGTCGGCGCCGAGCGCATCCTCGTTCAACGGGCGAACGAGTCCGGCGTGAGTCCTGAGGGCGAAGTCGATGGCGTGGCTCATCGGTGCGGCGCGATCCTGTGCGCCGGATTATGTCGAAACGCGGCACTGGCCGCTGAAAATTCAGCCCGCCGCGTACGTTCGGCGCCGTTCGAGCCACTTGGCCAGCGCCACGACGAACACGGCGCCGAGCGCGCTGGCGGCGTACCCGACGTATGCATCGCGCGGCACATACGGCTGAACGACCGGATCGCCGACGATCAGCCCGCCCGCGATCCAGCCCAGCAGCCCGCCGCCGAGCACCACGATGATCGGCAGCCGGTCGAGCAGCTTGAGGATCAACTGGCTGCCGAAAACGATGAACGGCACGCTGACCAGCAGGCCGAAGATGACCAGCCCCGTTCGCTGGCTCGGGTCGGCCTGCTCTGCGGCACCGGCGATCGCGATGACGTTGTCGAGCGACATCACGAAATCGGCGACGATGATCGTCTTGACCGCCGCCCAGAGCTTGTCGCTCGCCTGGATGCCGGCGTGCTCGTCGTCCTCGGGCGGCGGCGCGATCAGCTTGACGCCGATCCACAGCAGCAGCAGCCCGCCGACGAGCTTGAGAAACGGCACCGCCAGCAGCGCGACGGCGACCGTAATCAGGATCACCCGCAGGACGATCGCGCCCGCCGCGCCCCAGACGATGCCGAGGCTGCGGTGCCTGGGCGGCAGATTGCGGCAGGCGAGCGCGATGATGACGGCGTTGTCTCCCCCGAGCAGGATGTCGATGATGATGATCTGGACGATGGCATCCCACTCCAGATTCAACAGCCACTGCCACATGCGCCGTGTCTCCTCGCCCGCCGGCGTCGCGCGCCGAGCCGGCGCCCGGTCTGGTTCTTGTCAAAGGACGGTCTTCAACAGCCCGCCGATCTCCGACGGGTTCTTCGTCGTTCGGATACCGCAAGCTTCCATGACGGCGAGTTTTTGGCTGCGGCCGGCGCTGCTCGCCTTGACGTTCGCTCCGCTCACGTCAGCCTCCGCCCAAAACTCGCCTACAGCACCGACTTCAGCAGCCTGCCGATCTCCGACGGGTTCTTCGTCGTTCGGATACCGCAAGCTTCCATGACGGCGAGTTTTTCCTGCGCGGTGCCCTTGCCGCCGGAGATGATCGCGCCGGCATGGCCCATGCGCTTTCCGGGCGGGGCGGTCACGCCCGCGATGAAGCCGACGATCGGCTTCTTCATGTGGTCCTTCGCCCACTGCGCGGCGATCTCTTCGTCGGTGCCGCCGATCTCGCCGATCATCACGACGGCGTCGGTGTCCGGATCGTCGTTGAAGAGCTTGAGCACGTCGATGTGTTTCAACCCGTTGACCGGGTCGCCGCCGATGCCGACCGCGGTCGACTGCCCGAGGCCGAGCTCGGTGAGCTGCGCGACGGCCTCGTACGTGAGCGTTCCAGAACGCGACACGACGCCGATCCGGCCTTTCCGGTGGATGTGGCCCGGCATGATGCCGATCTTGATCTCGTCGGGCGTGATCACGCCGGGGCAGTTGGGGCCGACGAGGACGGTCTTGCGGTGCTGCTTGCGCATGCGGTCGCGCACGACGATCATGTCGCGCACCGGGATGCCTTCGGTGATGCAGATGACCAGATCGAGGTCGGCTTCGACGGCCTCCCAGATCGCGTCGGCGGCGCCGGCCGGCGGCACGTAGATCACGCTGGCGTTGGCGCCGGTCTTCGCCTTCGCTTCCTTGACGCTCGCGAAGATCGGAATGCCGTCGAAGTCCTCGCCGGCCTTCTTCGGATTGACGCCGGCGACGAAGCAGTTCTTCCCGTTCGCGTACTCGCGGCACGCGCGCGTATGGAACTGCCCGGTCTTGCCGGTGATCCCCTGCGTGATGACGCGGGTGTCCTTGTTGATCAGGATGCTCATGGCGTTTCCTCCGCGCGCGCGCCTCAGACGGTCTTCGCCGCGGCGGCAACCACTTTCTGAGCCGCTTCGGCCAGCGTATCCGCCGAGATGATCGGCAGACCCGACTCGGCGAGGAGCCTCTTGCCGAGGTCCTCGTTGGTCCCCTTCATCCGGACGACCAGCGGCACCTTCAGATGCACGGCTCGCGACGCCGCGACGACACCCTGCGCAATCACGTCGCAACGCATGATGCCGCCGAAGATGTTGACGAGGATCGCTCGCAGCTTCGGATTGCGCAGCATCAGCTTGAACGCCTCGGTCACCTTCTCGGTCGTTGCGCCGCCGCCCACGTCGAGGAAGTTCGCGGGTTCGCCGCCGAACAGCTTGATCGTGTCCATCGTCGCCATCGCGAGCCCCGCGCCGTTGACGAGGCAGCCGATGTTGCCGTCGAGCTGGATATACGACAGATCGAACCGGCTCGCCTCGACCTCGGCGGGATCCTCCTCGTCGAGGTCGCGCATCGCGACGATGTCCGGATGGCGGAACAGCGCGTTCGGATCGAAGTTCATCTTCGCGTCGAGCGCGACGACGCGGCCGTCGCCGGTCAGAACGAGCGGGTTGATCTCGGCGAGCGACCCATCGCACTCCCAGAACGCCCGGTACAGACCCTGCAGCGCAGTGCGCGCCGCCGCAGCGCTCGCCGCGGGCACGCCGATCTTGACGGCGATGTCGTCGGCCTCGCGCGCGGTCAGGCCGAGCTCCGGATCGATGAACACCTTGTGGATCTTCTCCGGCGTGCGCGCGGCGACTTCCTCGATGTCCATGCCGCCCTCGCTCGACGACATCAGGCACACGCGCTGGGTGGCGCGGTCGACGACCATGCCGGCGTACAGCTCCTTGCGAATGTCCGCACCCTCTTCGACCAGCAGCCGCCGCACCTTCTGGCCCTGCGGGCCGGTCTGATGCGTGACGAGCTGCATGCCGAGGATGCTCGACGCGTGGGCTCTGACCTCGTCGATCGAGCGCGCGAGCTTGACACCGCCGCCTTTGCCGCGGCCTCCGGCGTGGATCTGCGCCTTCACGACCCATACGGGTCCGCCGAGTTGCTCAGCCGCGGCCACGGCCTCGTCGACCGAAAAACAGGGCACGCCGCGCGGCACCGGCACGCCGTACTTCGCGAGGATCTGTTTGGCCTGGTACTCGTGGATCTTCATCGGGGTCTCGCTCGTTGGACTACTGCGTCTCGCGCGCCGGCCGGTACCAGCGCGGGTAGTACCGCGCCACCGCCGGTCCGTCGCTCTTCAGCGCGTGGCAGCGGTCTAGCTGCCAGGGTTTTTCCTGCACCCGGTCGTGGTCTTCGTGCGCCGTGTCGCTCGGCTTGAACACCTCGCCGGCGAAAGCCTGGATCGCCGCCGTCGGCAGCACGTTGGCCAATTCCGTCAGGTGAGAGCAGCCGAGCGTGCCGCCGAGCCGTTCGCGGACGTGCCGCCGGAAATTCTGCAGCAGGTTCAGCCCGATCAGCCTGCGGTAGTTCGCGGCGATCGCCTCGCAGTGGCCGGGATAAGGGGTCGCGTCCGAGCGCGCCTGCACGTCGACGACGTTCAACCGCGTGTCGATCGTCAGGGTCACGCGCATCTCGTGCACGGGTTCGCCCGCCTTGCGAACGCCGGTGGCGAGCGGAAAGCCGCGCGACTTGGTGTCGACGAGTACGGCCTCCAGGTCCCACAGGCCGTCGTCGCGCGCGTACGCTTCCACGCGGATCGCTCGCGTGTGCACGTGGCGGCGGTTGGCGCTGGCTGGGGAGTTCGACATCCGCGTGCGTGGCGGCACGGATCGAAAAAAAGCCGGGCGATGCGCTCCCGGCTCAAGGATGGTACCACGCAGCGGGCGTCGACCTTTCCGCGACGGACGCATGCCGTCGCGCAGCCCTGCCTTCACGGTCTGAAGGTTCGCAGGAAGTCGAGAAAGACCCGCGCGGCGAGATCGGCATCCTCGACGGCCATCGTTTCGCGCGGGTTGTGGCTGATTCCGCCGTCACCGCAGCGGACGAACAGCATGCACACGTCGGTCACCCGCTGCAGGATCATCGCGTCGTGACCTGCGCCGCTCGGCAACCGCAGCGGCACCGCGCCGGCGCGAGCGATGCACTGCTCGAGCAGGTCGGTCAGCCGCGGCGAGCACGGTGCGCACGGCACCCGCATCGTCTGCGCGATCGCGACCGAAACGCCGCGCCGCCCTGCGATGGCGTTGAACTCGCGCACGATGTCGTCGACCGCGGCGTCGCGCGTGGCGTCAACGCCGGCGCGGACGTCGATCGAGAATTCGCAGCGACCCGGAATGACGTTGGCCGCGCCGTTCGGTACGTTGAGCATGCCCACCGTTCCGACCAGCGTCGGCGCCTGCGAGCACCGGCGCTCGATCGCAAGGATCATCTCGGCCGCGGCGCCGGCCGCGTCGCGCCGCATCGACATCGGCGTCGTTCCGGCGTGACCGGCCACACCGGTGACCGTGGCGGACATGCGTACGCTGCCCGCGATCGAGGTGACGACGCCGAGCGGCAGCCCTCGGTCGAGCAGCACCGGCCCCTGCTCGATGTGTACCTCGATGTACCCGGCGAGCCGCGCCGGGTCGCGCGCGATCGCGGCGATCGCGGCCTCCTCGCCGGGCAGGCCGGCTGCGCGCATCGCCGCACGCAGCGTGATGCCATCGGCATCGGTCCGGTCGAGCAGCGCCATGTCGAAGGCGCCGATAAGCGCGCTCGATGCGAGGAAGCTCGACTCGAAGCGCACGCCCTCCTCTTCCGCGAAAGCGACGATTTCCAGGTGATACGGCAGACGTTCGCCCCGACGGTTCAGGTCGTCGACCACCGCGATCGGCAGCAGGATGCCCAACCGGCCGTCGAAGCGGCCGCCGTTGCGAACGGTGTCGAAGTGCGAGCCGGTGACCAGCGTCTTCGCGCCGGGGTCCGCGGCGGCGTACCGGCCGACGACGTTGCCGACCGCGTCGACATGGACCTGCAACCCCGCCGCGCGCATCCATGCCGCGATCTGCGCGGCAGCCGCGCGATGCGCGGGCGTCAGGTACGTCACCGTGAGCGCGTCGGGCTGGTCCGAGTGCGCGGCGAGAAGCCCGGCGCGTTCGACGATCGAGCGCCCGAGCGGGTGTTCGGTGTGCGGATTCGCGACCATCGGTTCGGTGCCTGCGGCGCGGCGCGCAACGGCCGCGCCACGGAGACCTCGCGGATTATGCCGAGCATGCGCTGCGTGCGTCGGGTGCGCGGTCGGAAGCCGTGAGCCTTTCTGCCGCACGGCCCGCCGGCGACGAAATTTTCATGGCTCTTCAGCCGTCGTCAGGAATTCCGCGCACGACCCGCAGGATGACGTCGGTCGAGAATCCGCGCGAAGCGAGAAAGCGCAGCTGCTTGGCGCGCTCGGCATCGTCGCGCGGCGGCACACCGAAGCGCTTGCGCCAGACTTCGCGCGCGCGAGCGAGCTCCGACTTCGCCAGATCGGCCGTCGCCTGCGCAACGAGCTCCGGCGCGACGCCGTGCTGCTTGAGTTCCTGCCGCACACGACTCGCGCCGAAGCGCCCGGCCCGGGTCCGCACGAGGCTCGCCGCGAAGCGAGCCTCGGACAGCATGCCCTTGCCTGCCAGCTCGTCGAGCACGCGGTCGATCTCCGCCGGGTCTGCGCCTTGCGGCAGATGCCGGCGAAGCTTGCGCGCCAGCTCCGCGCGGCTGTGCTCGCGCCGCGCCAGCGCCGCGACCGCTCGCTGCAGCAGCGACGGCGGCGGTTTCGCGCGTCCCATCACATCGAGGCCGGATCAACCTTCGACCATCGGCGCGCTGCGCGCGGCAACACCGACCTTCTCGCGGATCTTGTTTTGGCTCCGGCCGGCGCCCGTCGGGGACGGGCGCCTTAACGCGCTTCGCGCGTTAGCCTGCGCCGAAATCGCATTCGCGGACATCAGCCTTGGACCGCCGGTGCACTGCGGGCTGTAACACCCACCTTTTCGCGAATGCGATTTTCGATCTCGAGCGCCAGTTCGGGATGCTCCCTCAGGTAGTCACGCGCGTTGTCCTTGCCCTGGCCGATCCGGTCGCCGCGGTAGCTGTACCAGGCGCCGGATTTCTCGATGATGCCGTGCAGCGCGCCGAGGTCGACGACTTCGCCCTCGCGCGAAATGCCTTCGCCGTACAGGATGTCGAACTCGGCCTGCTTGAACGGCGGGGCGACCTTGTTCTTGACGACCTTGACCTTGGTCTCGGAGCCGATCACCTCTTCGCCCTTCTTGATCGAACCGACGCGGCGAATGTCGAGCCGCACCGAAGCGTAGAACTTCAGCGCGTTGCCGCCGGTGGTCGTTTCCGGGTTGCCGAACATCACGCCGATCTTCATCCGGATCTGGTTGATGAAGATCACGAGGCAGTTGGTCCGCTTGATCGTCGCCGTGAGCTTGCGCAGCGCCTGGCTCATCAGCCTGGCCTGCAGCCCCGGCAGCGAATCGCCCATTTCGCCCTCGATCTCGGCCTTGGGCGTGAGCGCCGCGACCGAGTCGATGACGATCAGATCGACCGAACCCGAGCGCACCAGCGCATCGGCGATCTCGAGCGCCTGCTCGCCCGTGTCGGGCTGCGAGATCAGAAGTTCCTGCAGGTTGACGCCGAGCTTCTGCGCGTACTGCACATCGAGTGCGTGCTCGGCATCGATGAAGGCGCAGGTGCCGCCGATTTTCTGCATCTCGGCGATCACCTGCAGCGTCAGCGTGGTCTTGCCCGACGATTCGGGCCCGTAGATCTCGACGACGCGACCGCGCGGCAGACCGCCGACGCCGAGCGCGATGTCCAGCCCCAGCGAGCCGGTCGACACGACCTGGATGTCCTCGACCACCTCGCCGTCGGCCAGCCGCATGATCGAGCCCTTGCCGAACTGCTTCTCGATCTGCGCCAGCGCGGCCGCCAGGGCCTTTTGCCGTTCTTTCGAGTCCACCACCCAACCGCTCCTTCCGTCGTCCATCGTCGCCTCCGCTCGCGCCGTCGATTCGAGGTGGCGCGCCGTGCGCCACCGACTGAATGAAATCACAGTGTCACTGTAAGTTCATTCAGTACCCGCGTCAAGCGCCCAGCAGCCTGCGGAGCACGGTGACGCCGGCGCCCAACGCAGCTTGCAGCGGGCGGACCCGCTGCCTAGACTGCCGCGGCAGGGGGCAGATCGCCCGCATGAGGCCGTCGGCAGCGAAGTCCACGCCAAGGCGGCTCGCAGCATATCAAGTGCGCATCCTCATCGCAGAAGACGACCCGGTGCTGGCCGACGGCCTGTCGCGCTCGCTGCGCGGAAGCGGCTACGCGGTCGACGTGGTGATCACCGGCGACGAGGCCGACACCGCCCTCACCGCGCAGACCTTCGACCTGCTGATCCTCGACCTCGGCCTGCCCAAACTGTCCGGACTCGAGGTCCTGCGCCGGCTGCGCGCACGCAATTCCAAAGTCCCGGTGCTGATCCTGACGGCCGCGGACAGCGTCGAGCAGCGCGTGCGCGGGCTCGACCTCGGCGCGGACGACTACATGGCCAAACCCTTCGCGCTGTCGGAGCTCGAAGCGCGCGTTCGCGCGCTGACGCGGCGCGCGCTCGGCGCCAACCAGAGCCTGCTGCGAAACGGCGCGCTGGCGCTCGACCGGGCCGGCCGCGTCGCGATGATCAACGATCAGCCGATCGAGCTCTCCGCACGGGAACTCGGATTGCTCGAGATCCTGCTGCAACGCACCGGGCGCGTCGTCAGCAAGGAGCAGCTCGTCGACCACCTGTGCGAGTGGGGCGAGGAGGTCAGCAACAACGCGATCGAGGTCTACGTTCACCGTTTGCGCAAGAAGCTCGAGCCCGGCGGCATCCGGATCGCGACGGTTCGCGGACTCGGCTACTGCCTCGAACGCGTCGCTGCCGAAGCGGCCAACGGTGCGCCGGCGCCGGCGGGCGTCGTTCCGCCCGGCGCGGGCTAGCGGTCACGCGCATCAGCGGTCGAGGCACAGGCAGCCGGTCCGACGATGCCCGACGAAACCGTCGATCCAGCGGCGCTGCCCGCGCCGCAGCCCCCCTCGGAGCGGCCCGGCTGGCGCGCCAACATGCGCGCGCTGGCTTCGGCGCTGACTCCCGGCGCGAGTCGGCGTGCGCCGACGGGCGAGGCCACACCCGCCGGCTTCAATCCGCTGCGGCGCACCGGCGAGCAGCGATCGCTGTTCGGCGAGATCCTCGACTGGATGCTCGCGCCGCTGCTTCTGCTGTGGCCGATGAGCGTCACGGTCACGTATCTGTTCGCGCAGTCGATCGCCGACATCCCTTTCGACAGAATCCTCGGCGAACGCCTCGAGCTGCTGGCCGACCACGTCAAGGAATCCAAGGGGCAGGTCACGCTGCAACTGCCGATGCCGGCGCACGAAGTCCTGCGCTCGGACTCGACCGACAGCATGTACCACATGGTGCTCGGGCTGCGCGGCGAATTCGTCGCCGGCGACCGCGACCTGCCGATCCCCGACGAGCACGACACACCCACCCCCGGACGGGTCAAGTTCCGCTCCGAACTGCTCCGCGGCACCGAGGTACGCGTCGCCTACACCTGGGTCGAGTTCCGCAACGCAAAGGACGGCAAGCCGGTGCTCGTGCAGGTCGCCGAGACGCTCGAGAAGCGCTCGCAGCTCGCCAACGAGATCATCCGCGGCGTCATCGTGCCGCAATTCGTCGTTCTGCCGATCGCGGTGATCCTCGTTTGGTTCGGGCTGTCGCGCGGGCTTGCGCCGCTGAACTCGCTGCAGGCGCGCATCCGGGCGCGACGTCCGGACGACCTGTCGCCAATCGACCCGCACGCCGCGCCGGAAGAGCTGGCCCCGCTGGTGAACTCGTTCAACGAGCTGCTCGAGCGTATGGCGCAAAACCTGCGGACGCAGCGCCGCTTCACCGCCGATGCCGCGCACCAGATGAAGACGCCGCTTGCGGGGCTGCGCACGCAGGCGGAGCTGGCGCTGCGCGAAACGGATCCGCAGCAACTGAAGCGCAGCCTGCGTCAGATCGCGGCGTCGACCGAGCGCGCCACGCATTTGATCAACCAGTTGCTCGCGCTGGCCAAGGCCGAACATCATGCGACCGACCTGCGTGCGTTCGAGGCGTTCGACCTGGTTCCACTGGCGCGCGAGCTGGTGCGCGAGTGGTATCCGCTCGCGCAGGCGCGGCACATCGACCTCGGCTTCGAAGCGCCCGAGCGGCCGGTGCGAATCATCGGCGTGGCCGCGCTGGTGCGCGAACTGTTGAAGAACCTCGTCGACAACGCGCTGCGGTACACGCCCGAACACGGCAGCGTGACGGTGCGCGTTCGAACCGCGCACGAGTCGGGGTCGGCTTTCCTCGAGGTCGAGGACACCGGCCCGGGCATCGCCGAACACGAGCGACAACTCGTGTTCGAGCGCTTCTACCGTGTGCTCGGCACGAACGTCGACGGCAGCGGACTGGGGCTCGCGATCGTGCGCGAGATCGCCGAGCAGCACGACGCGCTGCTGCGCCTGGGCGACAACCCGCGCGCGACCGAACCCGGTCTGCCCGGCACGCTGGTCAGCGTCGAGTTCACGCACACGCTGAGCGCTCCGCCGACATTGCGGATCCCCTGAAGCGGCGCGGCTGGCCGGCGCACTGCGTCCGCACCGGGCAGGCGCTCGTCGGCGCCGAGCCGCGGCCTCGATCTTTGCTTTGCGAGACGCGCGGGCAAAGTCCCAACGCCCGCGCCATTTGACCGCCCTGCGGGCAGCGTCGATAATTCGCGCCCTCCGCCGCCCGGCGGAGTTTGCTTCGGCAGGCGGATTAGCTCAGCTGGTTAGAGCAGAGGAATCATAATCCTTGTGTCCGGGGTTCGAGTCCCTGATCCGCCACCACCTCTTCTCCGGATCACCATGTACGCGCGTTTGCTGACGTTGGTCGTCGTCCTGCTCGTCGCCGGCGGCGTCGCCGCGCAGGCCGCGCGCAAGATCCCGGCCGATGCGCCCAAGGGACGCTTGACCGCGCTGCAGATTCCGCTGGTCACGATCGACGGCAGGCGATTCCGCCTGGCACCGGGCGCGCGCATCATCAATGCGAACAACCTCACCGTCACGCCCAATCTCGTTGCCGCCGGCACACCGGTGCGTTATGAGCTGGACGCGCAGGGCCTGATCCGGACCGTATGGATCGTCGACGCGGGACCCGGCGCCGAACGCAGCGGAGCACAGCGCTGAGCGCGCCGATGCGATGAAGCGCAAGGTCTACATCCGCACGTTCGGCTGCCAGATGAACGAGTACGACTCGGCCAAGATGGCCGACGTGCTCGCTGCCGCGGAAGGCATCACGCCGACCGACGATCCCGCGCAGGCGGATGTCATCCTGTTCAATACCTGCTCGGTGCGCGAGAAGGCGCAGGAGAAGGTCTTCTCCGACCTCGGTCGCGTCAAGCACCTCAAACGGAAGAAACCCGACCTCGTGATCGGCGTCGGCGGCTGCGTCGCGAGCCAGGAAGGCGCGGCGATCGTCGAGCGCGCGCCGTACGTGGACATCGTGTTCGGCCCGCAGACGCTGCACCGCCTGCCCGCGCTGATCGAGCGGCGCCGCGCCACGGGCAGGCCGCAGATCGACGTCTCGTTTCCCGAGATCGAAAAGTTCGACCGGCTTCCGCCGCCCGCGGTCTCGGGCGTGAGCGCGTTCGTGTCGATCATGGAAGGCTGCAGCAAGTACTGCAGTTTCTGCGTCGTCCCGTACACGCGCGGCGAGGAAGTGTCGCGTCCGTTCGACGACGTGCTGACCGAGGTCGCGGACCTCGCCGAACAGGGCGTCAAGGAAGTCACGCTCCTCGGCCAGAACGTCAACGCGTACCGCGGCCGGATGGCCCGCGGCGAGCCGGCCGACTTCGCGCTGCTTCTCGAATACGTACACGAGATTCCGGGCATCGAACGCATCCGCTACACGACCTCGCATCCGAAGGAGTTCACGCAGCGGCTGATCGATGTCTACGCGCGGCTGCCGAAGCTCGCGAGCCACCTCCATCTGCCGGTGCAGGCGGGTTCGGACCGGGTGCTGGCGGCGATGAAGCGCGGCTACACGACGCTCGAATACAAGTCGATCGTCCGCCGGCTGCGCGCGGTGCGGCCGGACATCGCGCTGTCGTCGGACTTCATCGTCGGGTTCCCCGGCGAGACGGAAGCGGACTTCGCGAAGACGCTGCAACTCGTCGACGAAGTCGGATTCGACGCGAGTTTCTCGTTCGTCTACAGCCGGCGCCCGGGAACGCCGGCCGCCGAGCTGCCGGACGATACGCCGCAACAGGTCAAGCTCGAGCGGCTCCAGCGCCTGCAGGCGCTGCTCGACGAGCACGTCGCGCGCATCGGCGCGGCGATGGTGGGTTCCACGCAGCGCGTGCTGGTCGAGGGGCCGTCGAAGAAGGACCCTTGCGAGCTGATGGGCCGCACCGAGAACAACCGCATCGTCAACTTCGCCGGCGGCGGCGCGCAGCGGCTCGTCGGGCAGATGATCGACGTGCGCATCACCCGGGCACTGCCGCACTCGCTGCGCGGCGAAGTCGTGCTGCGCGAATCGGCGGCCGCCGCCTGAAGCCCGCGTGGCACGCAAGTCCGCCGCCAAGGTGCTGGCCTACTCGGTCGACGCGGACAATTCGCAACTGGCGAACCTGACGGGTGCGCTCGACACCAATCTGCGCCAGATCGAAAACGAGCTGGACGTCTCGATCCGGCGACGCGGTCACCACTTTCGCATCGAAGGCACGCCGGAGCACGCACAGCAGGCGATCGCGGTGCTCGAACACTTTCTGGCCCGCGCGCACCGGCCGATCTCGGTCGACGACATCCAGCTGTACTTCGTCGAAAGCCGCGACCGCAAGCGAGCCGCCGCGCGCGCGGCCGAGCCCGCGATCGAGGCCGCGGCCGAGGGCACGGCGCTGCCCGTGCTGCACACCCGCCGGCGCGACCTGCACGGCCGCACGCCGCGGCAGCGCGAGTACATGCAGGCGATCCTCGAGCACGACATCGCGTTCGCGATCGGGCCCGCCGGCACCGGCAAGACGTATCTGGCGGTGGCCTGCGCGGTCGATGCGCTCGAACGCGACGTCGTCAAGCGGATCGTGCTGACGCGACCGGCGGTCGAGGCCGGCGAGCGGCTCGGCTTCCTGCCGGGCGACCTCGCGCAGAAGGTCGATCCCTATCTGCGCCCGCTGTACGACGCGCTGTTCGACCTGCTCGGCTTCGACAAGACCCAGCGGCTGCTGGAGCGGCAGACGATCGAGATCGCGCCGCTCGCCTACATGCGCGGCAGGACGCTGAACCAGGCGTTCGTGATCCTCGACGAGGCGCAGAACACCACGCCCGAGCAGATGAAGATGTTCCTGACGCGAATCGGCTTCGGCAGCAAGGCCGTGGTCACCGGCGACGTCACTCAGATCGACCTGCCGCGCGGAAACTCCAGCGGATTGATCGAAGCGCAGCACATCCTGCGCGAGGTGCGCGGCATCGCGTTCACCTATTTCACCGCCGCCGATGTCGTGCGGCATCCGCTCGTCGCGCGCATCGTCGAGGCGTACGAGAAGGCCGAGAGCCTCAACCCGCCGGCGCCGCGCCGCGCGCGCGCGGCGCCAAGACCGCATCGACCGGACGCAGGAAGCCGGCGCGGTGCGCAAGCCGCCCCGAGCCGCGGCTCGCACTGTCGATCCACGGTCGCGAGCAGTTCGCCGGACTGCCGACGCCCCGCACGCTGCGCCGATGGGTGCGACTGGCGCTCGAGCGCGACGCCGAGATCGCGGTGCGCTTCGTGGATACGCGCGAAGGCCGGCGGCTGAACCGCGCCTTCCGCGGGCGCGACTACGCGACCAATGTGCTGACCTTCGACTACGCGCAACGGCCGCGGGCCGTGGCCGACATCGCGATCTGCGTCCCGGTGGCCAGACGCGAAGCCCGCGACCAAGGCAAACCCTTGCGCGCGCACCTCGCACATCTG
>JBKBSH010000256.1:0-4013 GCA_046291795.1 Burkholderiaceae bacterium
CGCGCTGCTCGACTACGCGTGGACGGCGGGGTTCGGCTTCTCTTCGGTCGTTTCGACCGGCGCCCGCTCCGATGTCGAAATCTCCGAGATCCTCGACTTCCTCGCCCTCGATCCGGCCACGCGCAGCATCGTGTTGTACATCGAAGGCGTGCACGACGCGCGCGCGTTCATGTCGAGCGTGCGCGCGGCGGCGAGCGCAAAGCCGGTGATCGTGCTGAAGGTCGGCCGCCACCTGACCGGATCGAAAGCGGCGATGAGCCATACCGGCGCGCTGGTCGGCAACGACGAAGTGTTCGGCATGGCGCTCAAACGCGTCGGCGCGATCCGCGTGCACGCGTACGACCAGATGTTCGCCGCGGCCGAGGCGCTTGCTTCGGGGCGGCTGCCTCGTCCCGATCCGGGCAACCGGCTCGCGATCGTCACCAACGGCGGCGGACCCGGCGTGCTCGCCGCCGACGCCGCGGCCGACGCGGGGGTGGCGCTGGCGAGGGTCTCGCCGCCGGCGTTGCAACGGCTCGATGCGGCGCTTCCGCCGACGTGGTCGCACGGCAATCCGGTCGACATCATCGGCGATGCCGACGCCGACCGGTTCGCGCAAGCGATGCAGATCCTCGTCGACGACGCGAGCAACGACGGCGTGCTGATGCTGTTCTGCCCGACGATCAGGCTCGGCTCCGAGGACGCCGCGCGCGCTGTGCTGCCGGTCATGCAAGCCACCGAAAAGCCGGTCGTCACCGCCTGGCTCGGCGAGGCGGATGCGGCCCGGGGCCGCGCGGTGATCAAGGCGGCGGGGCTGCCCGCGCTGACGAGCCCGGAGCGCGGCGTCGAGTCGTTCTCGTATCTCGCGCAGTTCGTCCGCAACCGCGAGCTGAGGCTGCAGATTCCGCCGCCGCGGGTCGACGAGTTCGCGCTGGACCTCGCGGCCGCGCGCCGCATCGTCGAGCGCGCGCTGCTCGCAGGCCGCGCCGTGCTCGACGAGCAGGAGGCGAAGGCGCTGCTCGGCGCATTCGGCATCGAGTCCGCGCGCGGAATGCTCGCGACCTCGGCCGACGAAGCCGCGCGAGTCGCGGATCAGATCGGCTATCCGGTCGTGCTGAAGGTCGTCGCCGCCGGAATCACGCACAAGAGCGAAGTCGGCGGCGTGCTGCTGTCGCTGAAGTCGGGCGGCGACGTGATGAACGGGTTCGAGACGATCCGTGCGCGTGTCGCCGAACGCGCGCCGCACGCGAAGTTCATCGGCGTGCTCGTGCAGCAGATGATCCGCCGTCCGCACGGCCGCGAGTTGATCGTCGGGCTGGCGCGCGACGTCACGTTCGGTCCGGTGATCACCTTCGGCATGGGCGGCATCGCGGTCGAGGTGCTGCGCGATTCGGCCGTGGCGCTGCCGCCGCTGAACCGCTTTCTCGCGCAGGAGCTCGTCTCGCGCACGCGGGTCGCAAAGATGCTCGACAGCTTCCGCGGCATGCCCGGTGCGGATCTGGACGCACTGCTCGACGTGCTGCTGAAGGTCTCGGACCTCGCGTGCGAGATCCCCTGCATCCACGAGCTCGACATCAACCCGCTGCTCGCCGACGAAATGGGTGTGGTCGCGCTGGACGCGCGCGTCGTGCTGGGTGACGGGCCGCTCGTGCCGGACGCGACGTACTCGCATCTGGCCATTCATCCGTATCCGAAGAACCTCGCGCGCGCCACGCGCCTGAAGACCGGCGAGACGGTGCTGCTGCGCCCGATCCGCCCCGAGGACGCGCAGGCGGAGCGGCGGCTGGTCACGCGGCTGTCGCAGAAAACGATGTACATGCGCTTCCACGCGCCGCTTCGCGAACTGACCGCCGAACGGCTCGCGCGCTTCACGAACATCGACTACGACCGCGAGATGGCGTTCGTCGCGATCGACGCGAACGCGGATTCCCCCGGCGGCGAAGGCGAGATCCGCGGCGTGGCGCGCTACACGCGCAATCCGGACGGAGCGACGGCCGAGTTCGGCGTCGTCGTCGAGGACGCGTGGCAGGGACGCGGCCTCGGCCACGCGCTGATGGAGGCGATCGAAAGCTGCGCCCGCGAGCGCGGGCTGAAGGAGTTGATCGGCCACGTGCTGCTCGAGAACGAGGAGATGGCCGCGCTGATGCGCGCGCGCATGTACGACGCGCAGCGCGACGAGCACGATCCGAGTGTGGTGCGCTTCAGCAAGCGGCTGCAGCCGGTTCCCGGCGCGCCCGCGCCCGGTTCCGTCTCCGTGCGCGGCGAAGCGGTCGCGACGGTTCCGTAGGGCTTGCGCATGGAGCGAATCGACTGCGTCGTCGTCGGCGCCGGCGTCGTCGGCCTGGCGGTGGCGCGCGAGCTGGCGCGACGCGGGCGCGAAGTGCTCGTCGTCGAACGCGCGAGGACGATCGGCACCGAGACCAGCTCGCGCAACAGCGAGGTGATCCACGCCGGCATCTATTACCCGCAGCATCTGCTCAAACGCAGGCTGTGCGTCGAAGGCAAGTCGCTGCTGTACGCGTTCTGCGCCGAATACGGCGTGGCGCACCGCCGCTGCGGCAAGCTGATCGTCGCGACGAGCGATGCGCAGGCGCCGCAGCTCGCCGCGTTGAAGCGGCAGGCCGAAGCCAACGGCGTCGACGACCTGAGCTGGCTCGCGCCGGCCGAGGTCGCGCGGCTCGAACCCGAAGTGCGCTGCGTCGCCGCGCTGCTGTCGCCGTCCAGCGGCATCGTCGACAGCCACGGCCTGATGCTGGCGCTGCAGGGCGATGCCGAGCGGCACGGCGCCGCGTTCGCGTTTGCGACGCCGGTCGAAGGCGGCGCGGTGCGCGACGACGGCATCGAGCTGCGCACGGGCGGCGAAGCACCGACGACGCTCGTCGCCGCGGCCGTGATCAACTGCGCGGGTCTGGGGGCGCAGCGGCTTGCGCGTGCGATCGAAGGCGTCCCCGCCGCGACGATCCCGCCGCTGTATCTGGCGAAGGGCAACTACTACGCGCTCGCGGGGCGCAATCCGTTTTCGCGGCTCGTCTATCCGATCCCGGAGCCCGGCGGTCTCGGCGTACACGTGACCATCGATCTGGGCGGATGCGCGCGCTTCGGCCCCGACGTCGAATGGGTCGACGAAGTGGACTACACGGTCGATCCGCGCCGCGCCGATGCGTTCTACGCCGCCGTCCGCAGATACTGGCCGGGGCTTGCCGACGGCGCGCTGCAGCCCGGTTACGCGGGCATCCGCCCGAAAGTCGAGCGGCCCGGCGGATCGAACACCGACTTCGTGATCCACGGCGAGGAAGCGCACGGCGTGCGCGGGCTCGTCAACCTGTACGGAATCGAGTCGCCGGGATTGACCGCGTCGCTCGCACTCGCGCGGTACGTCGCCGATCGCGTGTGACGAACCTTTCCTTTCCCGAGGAGCGGCGAAGCGACCGCGACGCCACTACGCTCGACGTGACGGCGGCTGGCGCGTCGAGCCGCACACGCCTCACCGATAGAATCGCCGCGCCGTTCGTGAGGTCCGTCCGATGAATTTGTGCGCAGTCGCGCTTCGTGCGCTGTGCGTCGCCGCCGCGCTTGCGACCGCCGCGATCCCGCCGGGCCGGGCGCAGTCGCCCGGCGCAGAGGCCGCGCGCACGGTCGAGGCCGCCGACTCGCGCGGCTTCGCGTGGGAAGCGACGAAGAACGGGCGGCGTGTACTGCTGGTGGGAACGATCCACGTCGGCCGCGCCGCGGCGCCGCCGCCCGACTGCGGCGACCGCTACGCACAGGCGGCGGTCATCGCTTTCGAGGCCAACGTCTTCGACGCACAGAAGGTCGGAGCACTCGTGCAGAAGCTGGCGACGTATCCGTCGCACGAGCCCGATCTGAAGTCGCGCCTGCCCGCGCCGCTGCGCGAGCGCGTGCAGGCGGTGCTCGTGCGCTACGGGCTGGATTCGCCGGCGATCTGGCGGATGAAACCGTGGATGCTCGCCAACACGCTCGTCGTCGTCGAGGCGGCGCGGCTCGGGTTCAACCCCGCGCATTCGACCGAGGCG
>JBKBSH010000257.1:0-4012 GCA_046291795.1 Burkholderiaceae bacterium
CGTACTCGAAGGTGCCGACGCGCAGATGGCTGGCGGCTACGCGCGTGAGCACGGCGCCGGGCAGCGCGCGCTCGCGCTGCACCGGCTCGCCGGTGGTCACGACGGCCAGCGCGCGGGAGGTCGGAATGCCGAGCGCATGCAGGGCTTCGCCGATCAGCACCTCGCGCAGCATCGGACCGACGGCGGCCTTGCCGTCGCCGTTGCGCGCAAACGGCGTCGGCCCCGAGCCTTTGAAGGCGAGGTCGTGCAAGGCGCCGGCCCGATCGGAAGCTTCACCGAGCAGCAGTGCGCGACCGTCACCCAGGCGCGGCACGAATCTGCCGAACTGGTGGCCAGCGTAGACCTGTGCGACCGGGCGCACGCCCTCCGCGAGCGCGTTGCCGCTGAACACCTGCGCCAGATCCGCCTCGTCCCAGTCCGCACAGGGTACGTTCAGCTCGGCCGCCAGCGTGCGATTGAAGTACAGTAGTTGCGGTCGTGCCACCGGGTGGGCCCGCCAGGGCACGCACAGCTCTGGCAGCGCGGCAGCGAAATCGCCGCGCAGCGGCAGCGTCAGCATTCGAGCAGTCGTCATCGCTCCGCAGCTTGCCACAGCGGCACGAAGTAAAACCGGGCCCACCCTGTGGCCTTGCTGGCCGCCCAGGACGGTGGCTCTAGACTCCGTATGAAAGGCCGAAGGCGCTGCATCCGGGAGACGGCGATGAAGTTTCGGGCTGCACTGAGCGTGGCGGAACTGCCGCCCGGCAAGATGACCTGCGTCGAGCTCGACGGCCGGCGCGTCTTGGTTGCGAACGTCGATGGCCGGTTCTGCGCAGTGGACGACACCTGTACGCACGAAGACGCGTCGCTGTCGCGCGGTGCGCTTCGCGGGGCGTGGGTCAAGTGTCCGCTGCATGGCAGTCGTTTCAACGTCTGCACCGGCGAGGTGGCCGAGGAGCCGGCCGAGCAGAACCTGCGCACCTATCCGCTGAAGGTCGAGGACGGACGGATATGGATCGGGCTCTGAAGTTGTTGGGGGTCACACATGGGAGCGGTTGAGGACTTCGATGCCGGCGCGGCGCTGCTGCGCAGCGTGATTCAACGTGTCGCTACCGGTCCCGAGCTGTCCAAGGACATCGGCCGTGAAGACGCGCGGCAGGCGTTGCGGCTGATCCTGGAGGACGCTGCCGACCCGGTACAGGCGGCAGTGCTGCTGATCGCGCTGCGCATGAAGCGGGAGACCGACGACGAGACGCTCGGTGCGCTCGACGCCGTGCTGGAAACCACCGAACGGGTGACCGCCGATGTGGACGAGGTGCTGGACCTGGCAGATCCGTACGACGGCTTCACGCGCACGCTGCCGGTGTCGCCGTTTCTGCCGGCGGTGCTGGCCGCGTGCGGCGTGCAGACGGTGGCGCACGGAGTGCGCGCGATGGGGCCGAAGTTCGGCGTGACCACGCACCAGGTGCTTGCCGCCTGCGGGCGGCCCGTCGATCTGGATCCCGCGCGGGCGGCGGCGCGGCTGGCGGATGCCGCATGCGGGTGGGCCTACGTCGACCAACGCGAGTTCCACCCGAAGCTGTACGCGTTGACCGACTTGCGCACGCGCATCGTCAAGCGGCAGGTGCTGACCACCGTCGAGGTGCTGGCCAAGCCGGTGTGCGGCCGGCGGCGTACGCATCTGGTGACCGGGTACGTGCACAAACCGTATCCGCGGATCTATGCGTTGTTGGCGCGGGCGGCGGGCTTCGACAGCGCGCTGATCGTGCGCGGTGTCGAAGGCGGCGTCGTGCCGTCGCTGCGCGCCAGCGGCCGCGCGTACCGCTACGAAGGCGGCGGTGCGGAAACGGCGGTCGATTTTCGCGCCGCGGATCTCGGCTTCGCCGAAGGAGTGTATCCACCGCAGCGCGCCGCCCAACACGGGGCCGACCTCGACGGCGAAGCCGCTCTGCGCGCGACCTGCGACCAGGGGCTGGCGGCGCTACGCGGCGGGGTCGGCCCGATGCGCGACAACCTCGTGTGCGCAGCGGCGACCATGCTCTGGCACCTGCAGCGTCACGACACGCTGCGCGCAGCCGCCGATGCGGTGCGCGCGGTGCTCGACGACGGGCGCGCGTACGCGCACTTCGTCCGTTGACCGGTCCTGAACGAGCGGCTTCGACGCGGGCGGCGCGCGGTGCCGACTGCGACGTCATCATCATCGGCGCCGGCCACAACGGCCTGACCTGCGCGTGCTATCTGGCCGCCGCAGGGCTCACCGTGCGCGTGCTCGAGCGCCGCAGCGTCGTCGGCGGCGCGGCGGTGACCGAGGAGTTTTATCCGGGCTTTCGCAACTCGACGGCGAGCTACACCGTCAGCCTGCTCCAGCCCAAGGTCATCCGCGACCTGAGGCTCGTCGAGCGCGGGCTGCGCATCGTCGAGCGGCCGTTCTCGAACTTCGTCCCTCTGCCCGACGGCCGGAGTCTGAGCTTCGGCGGCGATCTTGCGCGCACGCAAGCCGAAGTCGCGAAATTCTCGCCGCGCGACGCGCAGCGACTGACCGCGTATTACGCACGGCTCGATCGGCTCGCCGCGCTGATCCGGCACTGGGTGCTGCGCGCGCCGCCCAATCTCGGCGGTCCGTTGATCGTGCAGGGCTGGCGCGATCTCGTCGCGGCCGCGCGGCTCGTGCTGCAATTCGGCAGTCTGACGAACGACGCGCGGCGCGATCTGATCGATCTGTTCACCAAGAGCGCCGGCCACTGGCTCGATTCGGTCTTCGAGTCGGATCCGCTCAAGGCGGTCCTCGGCTGGGACGCGGTCGTCGGCAACTATGCGAGCCCGTACGCGGCGGGTTCGGCATACGTGCTGCTGCACCACTGCTTCGGCGAGGTCAACGGCAAGCCGGGCCGCTGGGGGCATGCGATCGGAGGCATGGGCCGGATCACCGAGCTGATGGCCGCCGAGGCGCGCTCGCGCGGCGTTCGCATCGACACCGACGCCGCGGTCAAGCGCGTACTGGTCGAAGGCGGGCGCGCGGTCGGCGTCGAGCTCGACGGCGGCGAGACGATCCGCGCGCGTGCGGTCGCTGCGAACGTCACGCCCAGGCTGCTGTACCAGCGGCTCGTCGATCGCGCCGTACTGCCCGGTGACTTTGCCGCCGCGATCGACCGCTACCGCTGCGGGTCGGGCTCGCTGCGGATCAACGTCGCGTTGTCGGAGCTGCCCGACTTCGCGTGCCGGCCCGGCGCGAACGCGCAGCCGCACCATGCGAGCGGCATCGTCTTCGCGCCGTCGCTCGCCTACATGGACCGCGCGTGGCGCGATGCCGACGATGCCGGTTTCGCGTCGCGGCCGATCGTCGAGATGCTGATCCCGAGCGTGGTCGACGATTCGCTCGCGCCAAAGGGGGCGCACGTCGCGTCGCTGTTCTGCCAGCAGTTCAAGCCCGACGCCGATTGGGATGCGTTGAAGACGCGCGCGGTCGAAGCGGTGTTCGACGTGGTGCAGTCCTACTGCCCGAACTTCCGCCGCGCCCTCATCGGCTGGCGCGCGTGGACGCCGCTCGATCTCGAACGCGAGTTTGGCCTGACCGCGGGCGACATCTTCCACGGCCAGCTTTCGCTCGACCAGCTCTTTTCGATGCGGCCGGTGCTCGGCTACGCGCGTTACCGCGGCCCCATCGAGCGTCTGTACCACTGCGGCTCGGGCGCGCATCCGGGCGGAGGCGTCACGGGCGCGCCGGGGCACAACGCCGCGGTCGAGATCGTCCGCGACCTCAAGTGATCAGCCGCCGCGAGCGGGCAGCCCGGCGGCCAGCTCGACGTTGCCGCCGGCCGCGGCGGTGTTGATCGTCACCGTGCGCTCGGTGACGAACCGCAGCAGGTAGTGCGGGCCGCCGGCTTTCGGGCCCGTACCGGAAAGCCCTTCGCCGCCGAAAGGCTGCGCTTCGACGACCGCGCCGATGATGTTGCGGTTCACATAAAGGTTGCCGACGCGCGCCCGCGCGCGAACGTGCGCGCCGGGCGCGGCGAGCCGCGGGGGCCGCCCCCTG
>JBKBSH010000258.1:0-4006 GCA_046291795.1 Burkholderiaceae bacterium
GCTCGGCCGCGATCATGATCGGCGCGCCATGCGCGTCCTCGGCGCAGACGAAGTGCACCGCGTGGCCGCGCATCCGCTGATACCGCACCCAGATGTCGGCCTGGACGTATTCCATGATGTGGCCGATGTGCGGCTTGCCGTTGGCGTACGGCAGGGCGGTCGTGACGAACAGGTTGCGCTGGCTCATGGGGCGAGGGTCGGGTTCGGATCGCGGACTGCGGATTGCGGGCAGACGCTTCGCGCGCCGGGGTTCGGCCAACGGCGGCCGATGGCTAGATCGGACGGCGCATTCGCCCGAGCCGCGCAGGGCGGGCCGACGGGATGGGCCTGAAGTGCGACTGCATGGTCGGCGATCGAATGACCGCGAGTTTAGCAAGGGCAAGTAACTCACATGGGGTGGTCCGATCGAGGGCCGGGTGCGGTCGCGGTCGGATAGACTGCGCCGCTGAACAAAGCCATTTCTGAGCAGCGATCCCGACATGAGCATCACCGCAGAACGCGTCAACGAAATCCTCAAGACGGTCGTCGATCCGAACACCGGCCGCGACCTCGTGTCCTCGCGCGCCGCGCGCAACGTCAAGGTCAACGGCAACGACGTGAGCGTCGACATCGAGCTCGGCTATCCGGCGGCGAGCCAGATCGACGGCATCCGCAGCCTCGTCGTCGACGCGCTCAAGCGCGCCGGCGCCGGCAACGTCAGCGCCAACGTGACGACGAAGATCGTCGCGCATACGGTGCAGCGCGGCCTGAAAGTGATGCCCAACGTCAAGAACATCGTCGCCGTGTCGTCCGGCAAGGGCGGCGTGGGCAAGAGCACGGTCGCGGTCAACCTGGCGCTGGCGCTCGCCGCCGAAGGCGCGCGCGTCGGCATGCTCGACGCCGACATCTACGGTCCGAGCCAGCCGACGATGCTCGGCATCGAAGGCAAGCCGGAGAGCGTCGACGGCCGCACGCTCGAGCCGCTCGAGAGCTACGGCATCCAGGCCAGTTCGATCGGCTTTCTGGTCGACGCCGACCAGCCGATGGTCTGGCGCGGGCCGATGGTCACGCAGGCGCTGCAGCAGTTGCTGGCGCAGACCAACTGGAAAGACCTCGACTACCTGATCGTCGACATGCCGCCGGGCACCGGCGACATCCAGCTCACGCTCGCGCAGCAGGTGCCCGTCACCGGCGCGGTGATCGTCACCACGCCGCAGGACATCGCGCTGATCGACGCGATCAAGGGGCTGAAGATGTTCGAGAAAGTCGGCGTGCCGATCCTCGGCATCGTCGAGAACATGGCGGTGCACGTATGCAGCAAATGCGGCCACGCCGAGCACGTCTTCGGCGCCGGCGGCGCCGAGCGCATGGCGAAGGAGTACGGCGTCGAGGTGCTGGGATCGCTGCCGCTGGACATCCGCATCCGCGAGCAGACCGACTCGGGGCGCCCGACCGTCGTCGCCGAGCCCGACAGCGACATCGCCCGAGCCTACAAGGCGATCGCGCGCAAGGTCGCGATCCGGATCGCCGAGAAGGCCAAGGACATGTCGCTGAAGATCCCGACGATCAAGGTGACGAACACCTGACATTCCGGGCCGCGTCGCGCCGGAATGTCGCAGTCGGTTCGACGCCGACGCTTGCCGCGCGGGTCAGCCCACCGAGCGACGGGCCGACCGGCGGCTCGCGATGTCGTGGTGACGGCATCGCCACCGGCGCTCGATGCCTGGCAACGGCGAAGGCGCGGACGATGGCGGTCACGCGACGCAGCCCGACTCGATCGCCGCCGCCGACGCGACCGGCTGCGGTGCCGGGATCTCGTAGCCGTATTTCGCCGCGGTGAGTTCCGCCAGGATCGACACCGCGATCTCCGCGGGCGTGCGCGCGCCGTTCTTGATGCCGACCGGGCCGTGCAGCCGGCCGAGCTGCGAGTCGGTGACGCCGAATTCCTTCAACCGCTCGCGGCGCTTGGCCTGGTTCTTCTTCGAGCCGATCGCGCCGACGTAAAAGGCGTCCGACTTCAGCGCCTCCATCAGCGCGAGATCGTCGAGCTTCGGGTCGTGCGTCAGCGCGACGATCGCGGTGTTCATGTCGGGCTTGAACTCGACGACGGTGTCGTCCGGCATCGTGCGCACGAGCGTCGTACCCGGAACGAGCCAGCCGTCGGCGTACTCATCGCGCGGATCGCAGATCGTCACCGCGTAGTCGCAGGCGAGCGCCATCTGCGCCAGATAATGCGTCAACTGCCCCGCGCCGATCGCGAGCAGCCGCAGGCGCGGCCCGTGCACGCTGACGAGCGCCTCGTCGGTTGCGGACAGCACGTCGCGGCCGGTGCCTTCGGCGAGCGTCACGCGGCCGGTGGCCATGTCGAGCCGTCGCACGGTCTGCCGCCCCTCGAGCACGCGCGCGAGCAGCTCGTCGATGCGCGATTCCGCCGTCACCGGCTCGAGCACCAGCTCGAGCGTGCCGCCGCACGGCAGGCCGAACTTGAACGCATCCTCGGCGGTGACGCCGTATTTGACGCGCTGCGGCCTGTCGGCGGCGAGCGCTCGCGACCGCACCCGGTCGACCAGGTCGTCCTCGATGCAGCCGCCGGAGACCGACCCCGCCACGAGCCCGTCGTCGCGGATCACCACGAGCGAGCCGACCGGCCGCGGTGCCGATCCCCACGTGCGCACGATCGTGCCCATCACGGCGCGGTGGCCGGCGCGCACCCACTCGTCGGCCTTCTTCAGCACCTGTACGTCGACGCTGTCCATGGCACTCCTCGCTGCCAGCCTAGCTGAGCGGATTCTAGGTCCGTCGGCGCCGGCCGTTGGCCGCCGGCAAGCGGGCTAGTTCGGCTCGCGCTGCACGGTCTCGAGGAAGGCAAGGATCTTGTCGATCTTCTCTGCGCTCAGCGCATCCTTCCACGTCGGCATCCCCTTGTCGGAGCGGCCTTCGCGGATCGTGGTGAGCGCCACTTCGGGCCATCGGTTCGCGTAGCGGATGCGCAGCCGGCGCAAGTCGACGCGCTGTTCGGCGCTTTGCGCATTCTGCGCGTGGCAGTGCGAGCAGTGCACATTGAACTCGAGCCGTCCTTCGCCGATCGCCTCCCGGTTGCCCGAGTAGGGATTGCGGTGCTCGGGCCGCGCGTCGGTGGCGGTTGCGGCGGCTTGCGCATACATCACCGGCGCGGCCGCGGTCAGCGGCACCGGCGCGGCCAGCGGAAAGCCGTATCTCTCGGCCAGCGCACGGATCTCGCCGCCGATCGCATCGATTGCGTCGTCCAGTCGGGCCTTCAGCGCCGCGTCTTCCGGGCGCACCGCGAATACCGCTTCCCATTGCATGCCTTCCCCCGCGACCGGCACGATTTTCAGGCCGCCGTTTCGGCGCGCGTAATCGCCGGCAAGGGGCCCCCAGACGAACGCCAGATCCGCGTCGCGGCCGACCGCGGCCAGCGCCTCCTCGCCCGTGCGAAACGTCACGGCGGTCAAATCGCGTTGCGCGAGCAAAAGCTGCGGCGGCGTATTGAACTGCACGGCGACGCGGCGCCCGCGCAGGTCGTCGAGCGAGGCGACCGAAACGCCGGCCGGCAACACCAAGGCGTACCCGACGCGGATGAACGGCTTCGACAACAGGGCCCGCCGGCCCATGTAGCCGCGGTCGTTCGGCAATCCGACGAACGCGTCGCACTGCTTGGCGAGCAATGTGTTGCGCACCGCGCGTTTGCCGTAGTGGGTCAGCCACCATGCGAACTGAGGCTGTGCGCCCAGGTGTGCCGCGATGCGTTCGGCGACCTCCACGTACAGGCCACGGCCCTGGCCGGGCGCCGGCTTTTCGACCGAAAAAGGCGGATTGTCGGGATCGGCGCAAAAGCGGATCGACGCCGTCTGCGCCGCAGGCTGTGACGAAGGGCTGGCGGCGGCCAGTGCCGCCGCCAGCCAGGCTGCTTTCAGGCTGATCACTTGCCCAACTCGAACACGAACAGCGTGCCGCCCTCGGGGCTGGCATTGACCATCTTCTCGCCCAAGGGTCCCAGGAAGGCCGG
>JBKBSH010000259.1:0-3981 GCA_046291795.1 Burkholderiaceae bacterium
GCCGGACAGCAGGTGCTGTTCGATGCGGCAACCCATGCGTCGCTCGGGCCGGACGGTGCGCGCTATCGCGGTTACGCGCTGTCCGAAATCGGTGCGCAGGCCGACGTGGCGATCGTACTCGGCGGCGATGGCACGATGCTCGGCGTGGCGCGCGAGCTCGCGCCGTTTCGCATTCCGCTGATAGGCATCAAACACGGCCGCCTCGGCTTCATCACGGACGTCGCGTGCGAACAGATGCACGAGGTGCTCGCCGCGATGCTGGCCGGCCGCTACGAGACCGACCGGCGCAGCATGCTCGACGGCGAAGTGCTGCGCGCCGGCGCCACCTCGTTCCGCGCGGTCGCGCTGAACGACGTGGTCGTCGCGCGCGGCGTCACCGGCGGCATGGTCGAGTTCACGGTGCGGGTCGACGGCGTGACGATGTACAACCAGCGCGCCGACAGCGTGATCCTCGCCACGCCGACCGGTTCGACCGCGTACGCGCTGTCGGCGAGCGGGCCGATCCTGCACCCTTCGCTCGCCGGCTTCGTGCTGGTGCCGGTCGCTCCGCAGACGCTGTCGAACCGCCCGATCGCGCTGCCCGACACCTGCGTCATCGAGATCGAGATCACCGACGTGCGCGAAGCGTCGGCGCACTTCGACATGCAGGCGTTCTCGGCGCTCAGACCCGGCGACGTGGTCAAGATCCGGCGCAGCGCGCTCGTCACGACGCTGCTGCACCCGGTCGGCTATAACTACTTCGCCACGCTGCGCCAGAAGCTGCACTGGAACGTCATGCCGTCCGAGCCGCACGGGCGCGTCTAGCATCGGCCGGTGTCGGACTGCCCCTCGTGCTTCCCAGGCGGTGGATGATTCGTTCTGAAGTGCCGATCGCATGTTGCTGTCACTGAGCGTCCGCAACTTCGTGATCGTCGACGAACTCGAACTGGAGTTCGGGCCGGGGTTCACGGTGCTCACCGGCGAGACCGGCGCGGGCAAGTCGATCCTGATCGACGCGCTGCTGCTCGCGCTCGGCGAACGCGCCGATGCCGACGTCGTGCGCGAAGGCGCTGCGCGCGCCGACGTCGCGGCCGAATTCCGCGCCTCGCCCGAGATCGCCGCATGGCTTGCCGCCAACGATCTGGCCGGCGACGACGACACGGTGCTCGTGCGCCGGACCGTCGATGCGGGCGGACGCAGCAAGGCGTTCGTCAACGGCACGCCGGCCACGCTCGCGCAGCTTCGCGAGCTGGGCGAACGGCTCGTCGACGTCCACGGCCAGCACGCGCACCAGTCGCTGCTCAAGCCGGCGGCACAGCTCGCGCTGCTCGACGAGCACGGCGGCCACACCGCGCTCGCGCGCGAGGTCGCGGCGGCGTTCGCGACGCACCGCGCCGCGGTCAAGGCGCGCGAGGACGCCGAGGCGATGGCGGCGAGCGCGCTCGCCGAGCAGGACCGCCTGCGCTGGATCGTCGAAGAGCTGGGCGAAATCGCACCCGCCGAAGGCGAATGGGAACAGGTCGAGGCCGAGCACAAGCGCCTTTCGCACGCGGCGAGCCTGCTCGAAGGCGCGCAGGCCGCGGTCGATTCGCTGTCCGAAGCCGAGGACTCGGCGTTGACGCGCGTCGACACCGTCGCCGCCCGGCTCGGCCAGCTCGCGACCTACGACGAGCGCCTGAAGCCCGTGCTCGACGCGCTCGAGGCCGCTCGCATCCAGATCGACGAGGCGACCTCCGGGCTGCGCCGTTATCTGGCCAGGTCCGATCTGGACGGCGCACGGCTGGCGGATGTCGAAGCGCGCGTGTCGGCGCTGCACTCGGCCGCGCGCAAGTTCAGGTGCGCGCCCGCCGAGCTGCCGGCGCTGCTCGCCGCGTCGCGCGACAAGCTCGCGGCGCTGTCGGCCGCGGCCGACCTCGATGCGCTGCGCCGGCGCGAAGCCGAAACGCTCGCCGCCTACATCGCCGTGGCGAAGAAGCTCTCGCACAGCCGCAAGGCCGCGGCCAGGCGCATGGCCGCCGAAGTCACCCGTGCGATGCAGGATCTGTCGATGGCGGGCGGCCGCTTCGAGGTCGCGCTGCACGACGCCGAGCCCGCCGCGAGCGGACTCGAACGCGCCGAGTTCCTCGTCGCCGGCCACGCCGGTGTGGCGCCCAAACCGCTCGTCAAGGTGGCCTCGGGCGGCGAGCTCGCCCGGATCAGCCTGGCGATTTCGGTCATCGCCGCGACCGCCACCCCCGTGGCGACGCTGATCTTCGACGAAGTCGATGCCGGCATCGGCGGAGCGGTCGCGGAAACGGTCGGGCGACTGCTCAAGCGGCTCGGCCAGATGCGGCAGGTGTTGTGCGTCACCCATCTGCCGCAGGTCGCCGCGCGCGGCGATCAGCATTTCGTCGTCTCCAAGGTCGCCGACGGCGAAGGCAAACCGGTGTCGCGCATCGCGCCGCTGGATCGCAAGGCGCGCGTCGACGAGCTCGCGCGCATGCTCGGCGGCATCGAGATCACCGACACCACGCGCAAGCACGCGCGGGAGATGCTCGCGGGTTAGCCGCTATTTCGGGCGATGCGGGCAGTCCGGCTTGACGCAGTCGCCGTACAGCGCCAAGGCGTGGTCGTGCAGCCGGAAGCCCCGATCGGCAGCGACCTTCTGCTGGCGTTTCTCGATCTCGGCGTCGACGAATTCCTCGACGCGGCCGCAGGTCAGGCACACGAGGTGGTCGTGATGCGCGCCCTCGTTCAGCTCGAACACGGCGCGGTGCGCCTCGAAGTGGCTGCGCGCGAGCAGCCCCGCCTGCTCGAACTGGGTCAGCACGCGGTACACGGTCGCGAGCCCCACGTCCAGGCGCTCGGCGAGCAGCGCCTTGTAGACGTCCTCCGCGCTCATGTGGCGCGCGCTGCCGTGCTGCGCGTTGCGCTGGAAGATCTCCAGGATCTTCAGGCGCGGCAGCGTGGCTTTCAGCCCCGTGCTCTTGAGCCCGTGCGGCTTGGGTTCCACGGACGGTGCGCCACGGCTGGGCATGATGACGGGTCGTTGCGTGATCTCGGTCGGCGTAATGCGTCGGTATCATAGCGCCCGCTTTCCATCGAACCGGTCCCGTGATGCTGCTCACATCGTTTGCGCGCGCGCTGCTCGCCGCCGCCGCGGTCTCGACCCTCGCCGGCTGCGAATCGGTTCGCACCTGGACGCCGACCTTCCTGAAGCCGTACCGGCCGGACGTCCAGCAGGGCAACGTCGTGACCAGGGAAATGGTCGATCAACTGCGGCCCGGCATGTCGCGCGAACAGGTCCGCTTCCTGCTCGGCACGCCGCTGCTGACCAGCGTCTTTCACCAGGATCGGTGGGACTACGTCTACCGGCTCGCGCGCGGCTCGGGCGAGGTCCAGGAGCGCAAGCTCGCGGTCTTTTTCAAGGACAACCGGCTCGAGCGCTTCGAGTCCGACGAGATGCCGAGCGAAGCGCTCGCCGACAACCTGATCCTCGGCCGCAAGCCGAAGGCGGCGCCGAAGCCGCCGCCGACCCAGCCCGAGCCGCCGATCAGCCTGCCGGCAAGGTGAACGATGACGATCACCGTGGCCATCGCCGGCGCCGGCGGACGCATGGGGCGGATGCTGATCGAAGCCGCGCTCGCCGCCGACGACATTCGCATCGGCGCCGCGCTGGATCGCGCGGGCAGCCCCGAGCTCGGCCGCGATTGCGCCGAGTTCCTCGGCCGTGCGGCCGGTGTGGCGATCACCGACGACCCGGCGCGCGTTCGCGAAGCGCAGGTGCTGATCGACTTCACGCGGCCCGAAGGCACGCTCGAACACCTGAAGCACTGCGTCGCCCACGGCGTGGCGATGGTGATCGGCACGACCGGCTTCGACGCCGCCGGCACGGCGGCGATCGGCGCCGCAGCGCAGAAGATTCCGATCGTTTTCGCGCCGAACATGAGTGTGGGCGTCAACGCGACGCTGAAGCTGCTCGAGGTCGCCGCGAAGATCCTGTCGTCGGGCTACGACATCGAG
>JBKBSH010000260.1:0-3960 GCA_046291795.1 Burkholderiaceae bacterium
CGGGACGATTTTGTAGTCTTTCTGGCTGTTGTTGAACTTGGTGGCCAGTTCGTTCAGCGCCTCGCCGAGCGCGCCGCCCATCGAGTGCCACCACTGGATCTCGATCTGTGCCGCCGCCGGCGGCGTGGCAGCGGCGAGCGCAGCGGCCAGCGCGGCCGCCGCCATGGTCTTGTGGATCATCGAAAGTCTCCTCTGACGGAAAGCGTGGATGTTGGGCTTGTTCTTTGACGCGGCTGTTACGATAAGCGCTCCCGGCCGTTCAACGCAAATCAGCAGTGCAGCACGTGGCGCCCGCGCCAGATCCCGAATGATCGCCGTCGACCCGATCCGCCGTCGCACCAGTCTGTACGTGCGGCTGGTCCGCCTCGACAAGCCCGTCGGGACGTTGCTGCTGCTGTGGCCGACGCTGACCGCGCTGTGGATCGCGACCGACGGCAGGCCGCCGGCGTGGCTGGTCGGCATCTTCGTGCTGGGCACGCTGCTGACGCGGTCCGCCGGCTGCGCGATCAACGACGTCGCCGACCGCGACTTCGACGGCCACGTCAAACGCACCGCGGACCGCGTCGTCGCGAGCGGCGCGTTGTCTGCGCTGGAAGCCGTCACTGTGGCGGTCGTATTGCTGCTGCTCGCCGCACTGCTGCTGATCCCGCTGAACGCGCTGACCTTCTGGCTGGCCGTGGTCGGCGTGACCGTGGCGACGACCTATCCGTTCTTCAAGCGTTTCTTTCCGTTGCCGCAGGCGTATCTGGCGATCGCCTTCTCGTTCGGCATCCCGATGGCGTTCGCGGCTGCGCTGGGGCACGTGCCGACGATCGGCTGGTGGCAGTTCGCGGCGAACCTGTTCTGGGTCGTCGCGTACGACACCGAGTACGCGATGGTCGACCGCGACGACGACATCCGAATCGGGTTGCGCTCGTCGGCGATCCTGTTCGGCCGCGCCGACGTGGCCGCGGTGATGTTCTGTTACGGCGCGCACCTGTCGCTGCTGCTGGTCGTCGGCGCGGCCATCGGCGCGCGCTGGCCGTTTTATCTCGGCTGGGCCGCGGCGCTCGGCTGCGTCGTCTACCACTACGTGCTGATCCGCAGCCGCGCACGCGCGGAGTGCTTCCGCGCCTTCCGCCACAACCAGTGGGTCGGCTTCGCGGTCTTTGCGGGCGTCGCGCTGGACTATGCGCTCAGGTGAGCGCGAAATGCGGATCCGTCGACCCGACGCCGACGGAGCACATCGCCGCCCGAACGACCGTCACTTGCCGAACTCGTCGCCGAGCTCGGCGGCGCGGCGCTGCGCGGCGCGCACGGCCGCGACGATCTTCGCCTTGATCCGATCGGCGTCCATCGATTCGATCGCCGCGGCGGTCGTCCCGCCCTTCGACGTCACGCGCGCGCGCAAGACCTCGGGCGGTTCGCCCGACTCGGCCGCCAGATGCGATGCGCCGACCAGCGTTTCGATCGCCAGGCGCCGCGACTGCTCGTCCGAAAGACCCATCGCGCGTCCGGCGTCGATCAGCGCTTCGATGAAGTAGAAGACGTAGGCCGGACCGCTGCCGGAGATCGCGGTCACCGCGTCGAGCTGCGCCTCGTCTTCGAACCAGACGACCCCGCCGACCGCTTGCAGGATCTGCGTTGCCTGATCTCGCTGCGACGCGGTGACCGCGGGTTGCGCCGCGAGGCCGGCGATGCCGCGACCGATCAGCGCCGGCGTGTTCGGCATCGCGCGCACGATGCGGTCGGTGCCCAGCCAGCGGGCGAGGTCGACGATCCGGATGCCGGCAGCGATCGACAGCGCAAGTTGCTGGCCGACGAAAGGCCGCAGCGCCGCGCAGACTTCCTTCATCTGCTGCGGCTTGACGGCGAGCACGATCACGTCGAAGCGGGCGAGCCGCGCGTCGGGCGCAGGCGCGACTTCGATGCCGAAGTCGCGCGCGAGCGCCTCGCGCCGCGCGGGGTCGATCTCGACCGCCAGCAGATGGTCCGGCCGGCGGCCCTTCTGGATCAGTCCCCCGACCAGCGCGGAGGCCATGTTGCCGCCGCCGATGAATGCGATGCGCGAGTCGCCGTTCATGGATGTTCCGGTGCAAACAGTTCGGCCGCATCCTGCTCGATCAGTCGCTGCAGGCTCGGATCGAAAACGGCTGCCAATGCAGTCGCCTCCGACCGCAGGCGGGCTGCGTCCGTATGACGGCGCAGCGCCGCAGGCGCGGCTTCGGCTACGGGCGCCGCGCGGGCGAAGGCGTCGAACTCGCCCGCGTTGCGCCCGGCGTCGAACGAGAAGTTCCACGCGCCGCCGTGCTTGAGCGGTGCGGCAGTCAAGGCGGCTGCCTGCGCGGTCGCGGCCAGTCTCGAATGCGCGTACTCGGCCGCGGCATCCGATCGCCCGATGTCCTCGGTCATGTTCGTTCCCCGAAAATCGCGGTGCCGACCCGCACGATCGTCGCCCCTTCGGCGATGGCGGCCTCGAGATCGGCCGACATGCCCATCGACAGCGTGTCCACCGCAAGCCCTTCGCGTCGCAGACGTTCGAGCAACTCGCGCAGCCGCGCGAATTGCGCGCGTTGCCGTCGCCGATCCTGCTCGGGTTCCGGAATCGCCATCAACCCGCGCAGTCGCAGCCTCGGCAGCCGTGCCACCGCATGCGCCAGCGCCCCCGCGTCGGCCGGCGCAACGCCGCGCTTGCTCGCTTCGCCGCTGACGTTGACCTGGACGAGGACCTCGAGCGGAGGCCGGTCGGCCGGTCGCTGCTCCGACAGCCGCTGCGCGATCTTCAGCCGGTCGACCGAGTGGACCCAGTCGAAGTGCTCGGCAATGGGGCGCGTCTTGTTGCTCTGGATCGGCCCGATGAAGTGCCATTCGAGCGCGAGGTCGGGCGCCAGCGCGCGCACTTGCGCGATCTTCTCGACGGCCTCCTGGACATAGCTCTCGCCGAAGCGGCGCTGGCCGGCACGCGCGGCGGCGATCACCGCTTCGGCCGGGAAGGCTTTGCTGACCGCGAGCAGCGCGATTTCTCCGGCGTCGCGGCCGGCCGCGCGCGCGGCGGCGCTAATCCGTTCGTGCACGCGGGCGAGCGCGGCTTGCAGCGGTTCGTCCAATCTGGACATAATGGTTTCGAAATTCGCTCTGGACGCTTGTCTTTTCCGATGTTTCGAGCGGCGGGAAGGCGCCGGACAATGCGCGTGGCTGCCCCGAACGCAGCCGTCTGACCCAGCGGGCGTCTCGCCAGCGCGGCGAGATGGTCCGACCGATCCTCTACGAAGCACCGCCGATGGACATCTCCGAACTGCTCGCATTCTCCGTCAAGAATAAGGCGTCCGACCTGCACCTGTCCGCGGGCCTGCCGCCGATGATCCGCGTGCACGGCGACGTACGCCGCATCAACCTGCCGCCCCTGGAGCACAAGGACGTGCACGCGATGATCTACGACATCATGAACGACGCGCAGCGCAAGATGTTCGACGAGCATCTGGAGTGCGACTTCTCGTTCGACCTGCCGGGGCTCGCCCGTTTTCGCGTCAATGCGTTCAACCAGGACCGCGGTGCCGCCGCGGTGCTGCGGACGATTCCGTCGCGCGTGCTGTCGCTCGAGGAACTGCAGGCGCCGCGCGTGTTCGCCGACTTTGCGATGAAGCCGCGCGGGCTCGTGCTGGTCACCGGTCCGACGGGGTCGGGCAAGTCCACGACGCTTGCGGCGATGGTCGACCACGTCAACAACAACCTGTACGGCCACGTGCTGACGATCGAGGACCCGATCGAGTTCGTGCACGAAAGCCGCAAGTGCGTGATCAATCAGCGCGAGGTCGGCCCGCACACGCTGTCCTTCGCCAACGCGCTGCGCAGCGCGCTGAAGAAGCTGCGGGCTCGTTACGACGAGGCCCTGCCCGACAGCTGCACCGACCTCTGGGACGACAGCCTGGAGCTCATCGAACAGCTGATGGCGATTGAGGAATAACTCGATGCTGAAATCAG
>JBKBSH010000261.1:0-3934 GCA_046291795.1 Burkholderiaceae bacterium
AGCACCAGCGGCTGCGTCATCAGGCCGACGTAACCGGTCAGGAACTCGTCGATGTCCTCGGGCGAGGGTTCACGGGCGATGAGTTCCTGCACGCTGGCGCGAAAGCGTTCGGCCTCCTGCCCGCCGAGGAAGATCTCGCGCCGCAGGGTCTTGTCCATGATCTCGAAGCCGCCGGCCGGATGCTGGCCGTCGTCCCCGAAGCCGGAGAACTCGACCACACAGTAGTGCGGGCTGTTGTAGATCATGTTCATGAGCCACCCCGAAGGTTCCATGGCCGTCGCGTATGAGACGACCACCTGGCCCGAATATCGGTCCACGCCACCGAATCTCAAGATCCCGGGGCGGCCGAGTCCGGGGGTCAGGCGGCGCCGGCCAGGAAGCGCCGCAGCGCGGCGTTGAACGCCTCGGGCTGCTCCAGATTGGACAGGTGCGCCGCCTGCGGAATGCGTTCGAGTCGCGCGCCGGGGATCGCCTGCACGATCTCCTCGGCCATCGACGGCGGCGTGCCTCGGTCCTCCTCGCCGACGATCACGAGCACCGGGCAGGCGATCGTGGACAGCCGCGCGGTCAGGTTGATCCGGCCGATGGCGTGCGCACAGCCGATGTAACCCGCAACGGGCGTGGCGCGGATGCGTTCGGCGATTCGCGCGACGACCTCGGGCCGGCGCTCGCGGAACGGCGCGGTGAACCAGCGCTCGAGCGTGGCCGGAACGATCGCCGACATGCCCTGCGCGGTCCTCACCGCGGCGATGCGCTCGTCCCACACGCCGCGCATCTCGGCCGGGTAGCGGCTCGTCGTGTCGGCGAGCGTCAAAGAGGCAAAACGCAGCGGAAAACGCAGCGCCGCGATCTGCCCGATCATGCCGCCCATCGACAGGCCGACGAAGTGGCAGCGCTGGATCCGCAGCGCGTCGAGCAGTCCCTTCAGGTCGTCGGCAAGCTGCTCGAGCGTGTACTCGCCCGCAGGCGCGGAACTGGCGCCGTGGCCGCGCGTGTCGAAGCGAAGCACGTTGTACTCGCGCGCGAACTCGGCGACCTGCGGCTCCCACATCGTGTGGTCGCAGGCAAGCGAGTGGCTGAACACGAGCCAGGGGCGCGACGGCTTGGGGTCGCCGTCGATCTGATAGGCGATGTCGATGTCGTTAACGCGGACTCGCTTCATCGTTTTCCAGCAAGGTGACGGGTATACCGAGGCGGGCTTCGGCGAGCAGCCGGCGCACGCGTCCGAGATGTTCGTCGGCGGCGATCAGCAGCAGCAACTCGGCCGGCCGGTGCGAACGCACGATCCGCGTGAGCGTCGTGCGCAACGGCACCTCGCCGACGCAGCACACGCAGCCCGGCGCGAGACGCGCGAATCCTACCCCGGCAGGGCAGCTCAGTTCGAAGAATGCACCCTCGGCGACCACCGCCAGCCCGCGCCCGTCGGCCGCCGCGCGCCGCGCGTCGATCCACGCGTCGAGTGCGGCCTGCTGCGCGGCTTGTCCGCGCGCCGTGCGCAGGGTGACCGCAATCGCCGCCGGGCTCCCGAAAGCGCCCGTCACTTGCGCCAGAACGCCGGGGTGAACAGCACCAGCACCGACATCAACTCGAGCCGCCCGAGCAGCATCGCGAACGTGCAGACCCAGGTCTGGAAGTCGTCGAGCACGCTGAAATTCGACGCCGGGCCGACCTGGTTCAGCCCGGGTCCGGTGTTGTTGACGCTGGCGACGACGGCGGAAAACGCGGTGATCACGTCGAGCCCCGACAGCAGCATCAGGAAGGTGAAGAAAATGATCGAGCCGCCGTAGATCAGCATGAACGCGAGGATCGCGAAGATCACGTGGTTTTCGATCACCTGCCCGCCGAGGTGCACGGGGTTGATCACCCGCGGATGCAGGATGCGAACGAACTCGCGCATCGCCTGCTTGACCAGGATGATCGCGCGGATCATCTTGATGCCGCTGCCGGTGGAACCGGCGCAAGTGGCGAAACCGCAGAGAAACAGCATGAACACCGGCGCCAGCGTCGGCCACTGGTTGTAGTCGGTGCTGGAATAGCCGGTCGTCGTCGCGACAGAAACCGTGTTGAACAGCGCGTAGCGGAACGCGGTCGCCATGTCCGGATATTGCCCGTGCCAGCGCAGGAACAACGCGACGAACGCAGCGGCGGCGAGCGTGACGATCACGAACGACTTGCCTTCGACGTCGCGCAGATAGACCCACAGCGAACGCCGCCGCCACGCGAGGAAATGCATCGAGAAGTTGACGCCTGCGATCAGCATGAAGACCACCGCCGTGTACTCGATCGCAGGCGAATCCCAGTAGGCAAAACTCGCGTCGTGCGACGAAAAGCCGCCGAGCCCCATCGTCGAGCACATGTGAAGGAAGGCGTCCGACCAGGTCATTCCCGCGATCCGGTAGCTCACCATGCACAGCATCGAAAGCGCGAAGTAGATCGCGTACAAACCCTTGGCGGTCTCGGCGATGCGCGGAGTGAGCTTCTGCTCCTTCAGCGGGCCCGCGGTCTCCGCACGATAGATCTGGCTGCCGCCCACGCCCAGCAGCGGCAGGATCGCCACCGCGAGCACGATCACGCCCATGCCGCCGATCCATACCAGCAGATGCCGCCAGACGTGGATCGACAGCGGCATCGCGTCCAGCCCCGACAGCACCGTTCCGCCGCTCGCGGTCAGACCCGACACCGCTTCGAAGTACGCGTCCGTAAACGACAGCCCGGGCAAATGGAAGATCAGCGGCAGCGTGGCAAACGCGGGCAGCGTCGTCCACACCAGCGACACCAGCAGGAAGCCGTCGCGCGGCAGCAGCTCGCGCTTGAAGCGCCGCGTGACGAACCACATCGTCGCGCCAGACGCGAACGTGATCAGGAACGCGTTGTCGTAGGCCACCAGTGCCTTGTCGCCGCCGACGAACGCGACGCCCAGCGGCACCAGCATCGTGACTGCGAAGAGCATCACGACCAGGCCGAGCACGTTCAGGATCGGAAACAGCGAATACGCGAGCGCGTGCATGCGAGATCGTCGTCGTAGGTGCGCGCGGCGCGATTATGCGCTGCGCTCTCGCGCAGCAGCGTCGCACAAGAAGCAGCAACGGCGGGACTCGCCCGCCGTCGATTGCATCCGCACGCGCTCGCTCAATTGCCGTACAGCACGCTCGGCAGCCACAGCCCGATCTGGGGGAACGCGTACAGCAGGAAGATCGCGACGACCTGGATCCCCATGAAAGGCAGCATGCCGGCGAAGATCTGGTTCAGCGTCACGTGCGGCGGCGCCACGCCCTTCAGGTAAAAGGCCGACATCGCCACCGGCGGCGACAGGAACGCGGTCTGCAGGTTCAGCGCCACCAGCAGCCCGAAGAACAGCGGGTCGATGTTGAAGTGCGCCAGCAGCGGAATGAAGATCGGCATGAAGATCACGATGATCTCGGTCCACTCCAGCGGCCAGCCGAGCAGAAAGATGATGATCTGCGACAGAACCATGAACTGCACCGGCGTCAGATCGAGCGACAGCACCCAGCGCTCGACGATCTCCTGCCCGCCGAGCAGCGCGAACGCGGCCGAGAAAATCGCGCTGCCGACGAACAGCCAGCAGACCATCGCGCTCGTCTTCGCGGTCAGGAACGACGACTCCTTCAGGATCCCGCCCAGTTCCTTCAGCGTTTCGCCGAGCACGGCTGCGCGCCCGGCCGCCGCCGGCTGAGCGCGCCAGCGCTCGACGTAGCGATACGCGGCAAGGAAGCCGCCAAAGGCGCCAACCCCGGCCGCCTCGGTCGGCGTGGCCAGCCCGAACACGATCGAGCCCAGCACCGCGAGGATCAGGACCGCGAGCGGGAAAAACGACGTGAGCAGCATCCTGAACACCTCGAGCCGCTCCCACGTCCACGTCGCGTAGATCAGCAGCAGCAGCGCCACACCGATCGCGAGCGAGACCCAGTACCAC
>JBKBSH010000262.1:0-3931 GCA_046291795.1 Burkholderiaceae bacterium
CATCGGCTGCGCGCGGCGCGTGACGAATACCGCATCGGCCGCCGCGCCGCGCAGCAGCGCGCCGCGCCCCTGCGCCAGATACCGATCGACCCAGCGGCGCGCCTCCTCGCCGAGCGGGACGACGCGCTCCCGACCGCCCTTGCCGACGACGCGCACGAGCCCGTCGGCGAGCGACAGTTCGATCAGCCGCAGCGCCACCAGTTCGGACACGCGCAGTCCCGTCGCGTACAGCAGCTCGAGCATCGCCCGGTCGCGCAGCCCGAGCGGCGTTTCGACATCGGGCGCCGCCAGCAACACTTCGACCTGCGCCTCGCTGATCGCCTTCGGGAAACGCGCCGGACGCTTGGCATTGGCCAGCCGCAGCGTCGGGTCGGCGCCGATCCGTCCTTCTCGCAGGGCCCACCGATAGAAACGGCGAAAGCTCGCGAGCCTGCGGTTCGCCGTCGACGCGCGCGTGGTCGCATGCTGTGCCGCGAGGAACGACGACAGGTCGGCCTCGGTGGCGGCCACGAGCGCGCGCTCGTCACGCGCGAGCCACGCCGCGAGCGCTTGCAGGTCGCGCCGGTACGCCGCGAGCGAGTTGGCCGCCAGCCCGTCCTCGAGCCACAGCGCATCGACGAACGCGTCGATCAGCGGATCCGTGCCGCCGGATCTTCGGTCCGCGACGCCCGCGCCGGCCCGCCGCATCGCTCGTCGCTGGGCGCGGCGTCAAACGCCGAGCATCCCCTTCTTCAGGTCGGCGTCGGCTGGACGATGGCCGAGCCAGATCCGCAGCACGGCCGCGAAAAAGTCCTCTCCGGGGATCGGGTTGCCGCGCGGCTGGCCGTTGACGACGATGCGCGTGCCGGCCTCCGGCGTGAACTCGAAGAAGATCGCGTCGCCCTTTTTGGCCTCGCCGATCGCTCTCAAGTTCGCGGTCAGCGCGTCGGCCTGCGCCTTCAACGCGGCGAGCTGCTGCTCGGTGTGATTGGCCTTCAGCCCGTCGGCAAGCGACGTCGCGAACGTCTCGGCGTCGACGTTGCGCAGCATGTGGATCGCGACGCGACGCGGCCCGTTCTGCGCAAGCAGGACGTTCGGATCGGTCGACTTCTGCGGGACGTATAACCCCGCAACGTAGACCTTGAAGATCACGCGCGTGCGAATTCCCGCACCGTTCAGTTGCAGCGTCTGCCCGCCGACCTGCACCGTCGGCTCGAACTTCACGCCTTCGATCTCGATCGGCTGCGCGCGTGCGACGCCCCCCATGCCGATTCCCAGTGCGATCGCCAGAACTGCCAGGCCCTTGTTCATCGCGGTCTCCTCGTGGTCCTGATGTTGCGTTTGGTCGCTGTCGATGGATCAGGCACGCGCAGGGCTGGCCGGGTCGCGGCCCGCGCCCAGCCCTTTCGGCAGCGGGAACGTGACGTTCTCGGCCACGCCCTGCAGCGTTCGCACGTGACGCGCGCCCAAAGCCTCGAGCCGCGCGAGCGTCTGCTGCACCAGCACCTCGGGCGCGGACGCGCCGGCCGTGACGCCGACACGCGCGCGGCCTTCGAGCCAGGCCGGATCGATACCCTCGGCCGAGTCGACGAGATAGGCTGGAACACCGAAGCGCTCGGCGACCTCGCGCAGCCGATTCGAGTTCGAGCTGGTCGGGCTGCCGATCACGATCACGACGTCGACCTGCGGCGCCATGAACTTCACCGCGTCCTGGCGGTTCTGCGTCGCATAGCAGATGTCGGCCTTCTTCGGCTCGGCGATGCGCGGAAAACGCCGTTTCAGCGCGGCCACGATCGCGGCGGCGTCGTCGATCGACAGCGTCGTCTGCGTCACGTACGCGAGTCGATCCGGGTCGCGAACCCGCAGCCGCTCGACGTCCGCGACGGTCTCGACGAGGTGCATGCCGTCGTCGGCCTGCCCCATCGTGCCTTCGACCTCCGGGTGCCCGGCGTGGCCGATCATCACGATCTCGCGTCCCTGCGCGCGCATCTTCGCCACCTCGACGTGCACCTTGGTGACGAGCGGGCAGGTCGCATCGAACACGCGCAGTCCGCGCGCGTGCGCCTCGCGCTCGACCGCCTTGGACACGCCGTGCGCCGAAAAAACGACGATCGAGCCGGACGGGACCGCGTCGAGCTCCTCGACGAATACCGCGCCCTTGGCGCGCAGGTCGGACACGACGTGGGTGTTGTGGACGATCTCGTGCTTCACATAGATCGGCGCGCCATGAACGGCGAGCGCGCGCTCGACGATCTCGATCGCGCGATCGACCCCCGCACAGAACCCGCGCGGCTGGGCGAGCAGGACTTCCATTTACAGCACCCCGATCACGTGCACCGAAAACCTGAGCGGCCGCCCGGCGAGCGGATGGTTGAAGTCCACGACGACGCGATGCTCGCCGTGCTCGGTGACCACGCCCGCAAAGCGCCCGCCCCCGGGGGCGTCGAACTCGACCACGTCGCCCGGCGCATGGTCGCCCTTCGCCGCGGCGTTCGTATCGAACGCAGCGCGCGACAGCGCCTGAACGAGCTGCGGGTTGCGTTTGCCGAAAGCGTCGTCTGGCAGGTCGAAGGTCGCCCGCGCGCCCTCTTCGAGCCCGAGCAGGCACGCTTCCAGCGACGGCGCGAACTGCCCGGCGCCCACCTGAAGCGTTGCGGGACTCGAACCGAAGGTGCTGACGACTTCACGCTCGGCGCCATCGCCGGTGACCGCGAGGCGATAATGCAATGTCACATGCGACCCGGCGGCGATCTTGGGCATGTATTTCGGGGACGATCTGGCGATGCTCGGTTCGGTTCGATTCTAGCCAAGGGCGCTGCCATGGCGATCAAGGATTGGCCGGAATCGGAACGGCCGCGCGAACGCCTGCTCGCGCACGGCCCGGGCGCGCTGACCGAAGCGGAGCTGCTCGCCGTTTTTCTGCGCACCGGCGCGCCGGGCCGCAGCGTGCTGGAGCTGGCGCGCGAGGCGCTCGATCGCTTCGGTGGACTGAACGGACTGATCGGCGCACCGCGCGCCGAAGTCGAGAAACTCGCGGGCTTCGGGCCGGCCAAGTACGCGCAACTGCAAGCCGTGCTCGAACTGGCCCGCCGCGCGCTGCGCGAGGACGTCAAGAAGGAAACGTTGCTGAACTCGCCGCAGAAGGTGCGCGACTATCTACGGCTCACGCTCGCTCATCTGCAGCACGAGGTCTTCGTCGCGCTCTTTCTGGACGCCCAGAACCGATTGATCGCGCAGGACGAGCTGTTCCGCGGAACGCTGACGCAAACCAGTGTGTACCCGAGGGAAATCGTCAAGCAGGCACTGCGGCACAACGCGGGCGCAGTGATCTTCGCGCACAACCACCCGTCGGGTGTGGCCGAACCGAGCCGGGCCGACGAACTTCTGACTCGAACCTTGAAGACCGCGCTGGAGCTGGTCGACGTCCGCGTGCTCGACCACATCGTCGTGGCCGGGTCGACCAGTACGTCCTTCGCGGAGCGCGGGCTGCTCTGAGCGCCGTCCAGCCCGCCGCCGCTTGGCGGCACGGTTCGTTTTCTCATACAATGCGCGGCTTCGCGACGCCCGGCTTGCGCCGGACCGCGCACGTACAGCACACAAACAAGGAGTCTGCGATGGCACGCGTATGTCAAGTCACCGGCAAGGCGCCGATGGTCGGCCATCACGTCTCACACGCCAACAACAAGACCAAGCGCCGTTTCCTGCCGAACCTGCAGTACCGCCGCTTCTGGGTCGAAAGCGAGAACCGCTGGGTCCGCCTGCGCGTGACGAATGCGGCGCTGCGCACGATCGACAAATACGGTATCGACGCCGTGCTCGCCGACCTGCGCGCACGCGGCGCTGTCTGAGAATCGAGGAGCACGGCATGGCCAAGGGTGCCCGTGAAAAGATCAAGCTCGAGTCGACGGCCGGAACCGGCCACTTCTACACGACGACCAAGAACAAGCGCACG
>JBKBSH010000263.1:0-3929 GCA_046291795.1 Burkholderiaceae bacterium
GCCGATCACGAAGCGGCCCGTGGGATTGATGAGCACGCGCAGGTCCGGGCTGCGCAGCGCAGGCGGGACCGACGGCATGACGATCTGCTCGACGACGGCCGCGCGGAGCCGTTGCTCGTCGACGTCGGGACGGTGCTGGGTGGACAGCACCACGGCTTCGACGCACACCGGGCGGCCGCCGTCGTAGCGCACCGACACCTGCGACTTGGCGTCCGGCAGCAGCCACGGCAGCACTTCCTGCTTGCGCAGTTCGGACTGGCGTCGCACCAGCGCGTGCGCGAGCGAGATCGGCAGCGGCATCAGCGCCGGCGTCTCGTCGCACGCGTAGCCGAACATCAGGCCCTGGTCGCCGGCGCCGAGCTGGCCGTCGGCGCGGTCCACCCCCTGGCTGATGTGCGCCGACTGCCGGTTGAAGTGGACCAATACCGTGCAGCGCCGCGGATCGATGCCGGTTTCGGCGCCGTCGTAGCCCACCTCGGCGAGAACTTCGCGGACGAGGCCGGGCACGGCGTCGCGCACGGCATCGAACACGGTTTCGTCGCGCGTGTTGAACTCGCCGGCGACGACGACGAGCTGGTCGGCCAGCATCGTTTCGCACGCCACCCGGGCGTCGGGATCGCGCGCGAGGAACGCGTCGAGCACCGCGTCCGAGATCTGATCGGCGAGCTTGTCGGGGTGACCTTCCGACACGCTTTCCGATGAAAACAGTCCTTCCAGGATCATCGCCCTCTCCGATGGCAAAGTGAAACTTCCGACGTGTCGGGTGCCGCCACGGTTGCGCACTCAATGCAGATTTCCCTGCGCTGGCACGCGATCCAGCGGCGGCATCAGATCCGTCAGCGTCCAGCGTACCCGCATGCTCCGATCGCGCGGCCACAGGGTGATCTGCAGGCCGTTGCCGACGGCGGCGGGCAGCACGAGCGGTGCCGCGCCGTCGGGGCGATCGTCGCGCAGCGCGAACGGCTCGCGGCTGCCGGTGAGCACGCCCACGTCGTCGAGCATCAGCAGCGCCGCCGTGAGCCCCGCGAACGGAACGGTGATCACGGCGCACGGCAGGTGCCGCTCGATCTCCCACGCCGGACGGCCGTCGAGCACGCGCACGTGCGCGGGCGCAACGTCGGGACGGCGGCCGGTCTGCCGTTCGCAGCGCGCCAGCGGCATGGCAGCGTCGTCGGCGCCGATGCCGTGGCAGCCGTGGACATAGGCGGCGTCGCAGCGGATGCGCATCAGATGCGTGGACACGGGAACCGGCAGGTTCGCGGTCCACACGCGGCGAATCCAGTCTCCGGCGAATCGCTCGACCCGGTCCGCGCACAGCGGCACGACGATGGTCTTGAACGCTCCGTCCGGAAAGCCGACGAAGGAGCGCGCGTTTCCCGGCTCCGGCATGTAGGCGAGCCAGAAGTGGCTGCTGTGCAGGCTCTGCGCGGCTGCGTCCCAGTTTTGCGGGAAAGGCTGATAGAGGGTGCCGATCGCACGCTCGATGGGAGTGTGGGCCGTATACACGGCAATGCCGCCGTCGAGGCCGCACCACGTCTGCGACAGCCGGTTGGTGTCCGTCGCGCGCTCGTAGCGCCATTCGAACGCGGTCTTCGGCTCCATGCCGCGCCAGGCGATCGACCAGCCGTCGGCGTCGGCGCGGAAGCTCGCGTCGTCGCGCCTGCCGAGCATCAGGTAAGGCGGCAGTTGCGCCGGGGCGGTGACCGCGGCCGCGACGACTTGTCGCAGCGATGGGCCGTCGCGCTGCGGAATGTGATGGACGAGCGGCACCGCGGCGTCCAGGGAGTCAACATCAAACTCAAACGCGTCCATGGATGTCCTCCCCGGTCGAGTCAGGCCAGACCGCCCTGGCGATGGCTTCGATGTCTTTGGCTTTCAGCAATCCTTGTCCCGAGACGCCTTCGGGTCGCTGGCTCAGGGTTTCGCGGTCGCGCTCGGCGCGCCAGCCGCACTCCAGCAGCGTCATCGCTGCCCGCCGCGCGTCGACGCCGCGGCGAGGCATGTACGCATAGACCTGGTAGACCCATCCACTGCCCATCTCGTCGTCGTAGTAGCCGATCCACAGGAACCAGTGGCTGCGCTTTCGGTTCGTCGACAGCCAGTACGCGTCCGAGCGTTGGTTCACCGGCGACTGGGAAAACAGGTCGACTTGCGCGACGAAGCGTGCCGAGCGCGGGCGCGTTCGCGGGCAGCCCACACGTTTGGGCGTGGACCAGGAGGCGAACGACGCTTTCGCAGCGGCGTCCGGCAAAAGCGTCATTTGGGCGTTCATCGCGTCGATCCTCCTTTCGTCGTCGGGCGGTGAATCCGCGGGCCGGGACCGGCGTGCGCCGGCGTGCATGGCGGTGCATTGCGCGTGTGCGGCATCCAGCAGCGCAGGGCGATCGGCGACCGCGTCGTCATCGAGCGCCGCGTGCGGCAGCGGCGCGCCGGTGAGGCCCAGCCCGCCTGGCATCCAGCCCTGCGCATTGAGCAGGTCGACCACGCGCTGGGCGACGCGCTGCGCCGCGGGCGGCGCGACGGTGTTCGCACAGGCGGCGACCTGCGTCAGGCTCCAGACCCCGGCGAAGTCCGTGAGCATCGTCGCCAGCGGCCGCGAGCGGCCGTGGCGCCGGATCGAGAACAGCAGCGCGGTTCCCGTCCGGCACAGCGGCTCCAGCTTGCGTGCGCAGTGGCGCATCGAACGGCTTTCCTCCCACAGCGACAGGGGCGTGGACAGCGCGAGCACCGTGATGCCGTCCATTTCGATGCGCTCGAACGGTGTGGCCCAGCGGCCCGGATCGAGCCGTGCCGCGTGCTGCTTGGTTTGCTCCCACGCCTGCGCCTTGCGCTCGAACCAGCGCCACGACGCCTTGCGTGCATGCGGATGCGCGAGCGCGGTCCGATCTTCGATGAGCCAGGTCACGACCTCGTACAAGTGCTCGCGCATCGCCGCCGTTTCCTCCGACCCCGCCCGCTCCGCCAGCGCCAGCAGCCGGCGCAGCGGCGCCGCGAGCGATCGCAGCGCCGCGAAATAGCTGTGCCGGCGCTGGCCGAAGTTGCCGAAGTAGTACAGCAGCGTGCGCACGAACCAGGTCGGCGGCTGCACCGACGGCGCGAGCATGTCGACGATCCGCAGCAGGTCCTCCGCGGCATCGGCGCACGGCTGGATGTAGAACTCGGACAGCAGGCGCAGCAGCCGGCCGTCGCCGTGGTGAATGACACGCCAAGTGGCAGGCGACAGCCCGATCCGGATGACATGGCGACGCAGGCGTGCCGCCGGTTCGCCGCCGGGCGGAAGAACCTCGCGCAGCGTCGCGTACAGCGGGACGAGCCCCGGACACTCGCGGGTCAGCTTCTCGTAGTCCGCGCGATACGCGATGACTTCGTTGTACGTGGATATCCGCACCGAAACGCTCGGGTTCCCGTCGAGTTCGATCCGTCGGGCGATCGCCAGCGCTGCGGTATCCAGCGCAAGGGCTTCGGCCACTCGGCGGCGCATCGACGCCAGTTGGCCGTCTCGCCGAAGGCGACTGCGAAAGCGCTGGAAGACCCACGCGGCATACGCCGCGGCAAGGTGGCCGGACTCGCCGCAGTGCCGGACGAGGTCGCGTTGGAACGCGTCGCGGAAGCGGTCCAGCCAGAGCCAGCCATGTGGCATACCGGCCAGGTTGATCAGGTCGGCTTCGGCCTGCACGCAGACGGCGTCGTCGCCGAGCGTCCAGAGGTACGGCGTGATGGTGCCGTCCGCCGCGAAACGAAGGATGGCCTGTCCCAGCACCTGTACATGGCGCTCGCCGCCGATCCATGCGACCTCGACCGGATGCTCGATGCACTGGCGGATGCGCTGCAGCCAGCGATCGACGAAGCGCGGATCGTGCAGCGCCCGGTACGGGCGCGGCGGAGCGCCGATCACGCGGGCAGGAAGCGATTCGGAATCGAGGACGCCG
>JBKBSH010000264.1:0-3929 GCA_046291795.1 Burkholderiaceae bacterium
ACCGGAGACCTCGAACCTGCATCACGAGATCGAGCTCGTCGTCGCGATCGGCAAGCGCGGCGCCGCAACGCCACGCGCATGCCGGCGCGGTGCGGACTTGATATCCTGCCGCCGCGACAAGCAACAACGAGAGGAGACGACCATGAGTATCGCGACGCTGTTTCGCGCGTTTGCCTGCGCCGCCGTGCTCGGCACGGGTGCCGCCGGCGCGCAGGAGATCACGCTGAAGGTCTCGCATTTCTGGCCACCGCAGGCGATGCCGCCGACCAAAGTCCTGCAGCCCTGGTGCGAAAGGATCCAGAAGGAGTCCGGCAACCGGCTGAAATGCCAGATTTTTCCCGCGATGCAGCTCGGCGGCGCGCCCGCGCAGCTGTATGACCAGGCCAAGGACGGCATCGCCGACGTGGTCTTCACGCTGCTCGGCTATACGCCCGGGCGTTTCCCGCGGATGGAGGTGTTCGAGCTGCCGTTCATGACGTCGAACGCCGAGCAGACCTCCCGCGCGGTGTGGGACTACTACGAACGGTACGCGCGCGACGAACTTGCGGGCGTCAAGGTGCTCGCGTTGAACGTGCACGACAAGGGCTACATCCACACGCGCGAGCGGCAGATCAAGTCACCGGCGGACTTCAAGGGCCTGAAGATGCGCGCGCCGTCGCGGCAGACGACCAAGATGATGCAGCTTCTCGGCGCCTCGGCGGTGGCGATGCCGCTGCCGCAGGTCACCGACTCGCTGTCCAAGGGCGTCATCGACGGCTTCATCCTGCCGTGGGAGGTGATTCCGGCGATCAAGGCACACGAGCTGGTCAAGTACCACACGGAGACCGATCCGAAGGCGCGCACGCTCTACACGGTCGTTTTCACGATCGCGATGAACCCGAAGCGTTACGAGTCGCTGCCGGCCGATCTGAAGAAGGTCATCGACGACAACAGCGGTCGCGAATTCTCGGCGTCGATCGGCCGCATCTGGGACGAATCCGCGCCCGCCGGCCGCAAGTTCGCCGAAGCGCGCGGCAACACCTTCCACATGGTGCCCGCCGCCGAGCTGGCGCAATGGGAAAAGGCGCTCGCGCCGCTGTACGACGAGTGGGTGAAGGACATGAATTCGCGCGGTCACGACGGTGCAAAGCTGCTCGCAGCGGCGCGTGAACTGATCCGCAAATACGAGAAGCAGTAGCGGCGGCCGGCGTTGCATGTTCCGCCGGCGGATCTGCCGAAGCGGGCAGCGGGCTTGCGAGCAGAGGCGGCGCTCGCCGGCCCGGCCGCCGTTCGAACGCGCGATGCGTCCAGGTGGGTGAGCCCAGCTCGTCCCGGCACGCGCCGGCCGACGCCTTCGGGCGCGCGCTGCAGCGCGCGTGCGAGCTGCTCGCGCTCGCGGGCGGGCTCGTCTTCGTCGCGCTGACGCTGCTGGTGACCGCGAGCATCCTGGGCCGCTGGCTTTTCGCGAAGGCCGTTGCCGGCGACTACGAGCTGATGCAGCTCGGCTGCGCGGTCGGCGTGGCGGCGTTTCTGCCATGGTGCCAGTTGCGCGGCGGCCACGTGATCGTCGACTTCTTCACCGCGCGCGCGGGGCCGCGCATTCGCAGCGCGCTCGACGCGCTCGGCGCCGCGCTGCTTGCGGCGTGCAGCGCGCTGGTCGCGTGGCGCATGGTCGAAGGCGCGCAGGCACTGGCCGAGGCCGGCGAAACGACCACGGTGCTCGCATTGCCGATCTGGGCGCCGGTTGCGCTGATGGTCCCTTCGTTCGCGCTGCTGGCGATCGCCGGCGCGTACACGGTGTGGCTGCACGCGCGGGCGTGGCTGCGATGAGCGGCACCGAGTTCGGTTTCGCGATGTTCGCCGCGCTCGTCGCGCTGCTCGCGCTGCGCGTGCCGATCGGCATCGCGATGTTCGTCACGGGCGCGACCGGCTACGTCGCGCTCGCCGGCTGGGCACCGTTGGCGAGCCATCTGAAGACGGCTGCGTATGCGCGCTATTCGGTGTACGACCTGTCGGTGATCCCGATGTTCTTGCTGATGAGCCAGTTCGCGAGCCGCGGCGGGCTGTCGCAAGGGCTGTTCCGCGCCGCGAGCAGCCTGATCGGCCACTGGCGCGGCGGCGTGGCGCTGGCGTCGATCGGCGCGTGCGCCGGGTTCGGCGCGATCTGCGGCTCGTCGCTCGCGACCGCGGCGACGATGGGGCAGGTCGCGCTGCCCGAACTGCGTCGGCTGAACTACAGGCCATCGCTGGCGACCGGAACGCTCGCCGCCGGCGGCACGCTCGGCATCCTGATCCCGCCGTCGGTCGTGCTGATCGTCTACGCGATCCTCGCCGAGCAGAACATCGCCAAGCTGTTCGTCGCCGCGTTCATCCCGGGCGCGCTCGCTGCGGCAGGCTACATGCTGGCGATCGCGATCTACGTGCGGCTTTATCCAGACGCGGGGCCCGCGGGCCCGCGCGCGAGCTGGCGCGAACGCTTGGCCACGGTCGCCGAGGTCTGGCCGGTGCTGGCGCTGTTCGTCGTCGTGCTCGGCGGCATCTACGGCGGCGTGTTCACGCCGACCGAGGCCGCCGCGGTCGGCGTGCTGGGTGCCGGCTACTTCGCGGTCACGCGCGGCGGATTGCGCTGGACCGCGCTGAAGCAATGCCTGCTGGCGACCGCCGAGTCGAGCGCGATGATCTTTCTGATCCTGCTCGGCGCCGACGTGCTGAACGTCTTTCTCGCGCTCACGCAGATGCCGCAGGAGCTGGCGACCCGGGTGACCGGCGCGGGGCTGCCGCCGCTGGCGGTGCTCGCGGCGATCCTGCTCGTCTACCTCGTGCTCGGCTGCCTGATGGACAGCCTGTCGATGATCCTGCTGACGATCCCGATCTTCCTGCCGATGGTGATGGGGCTGGACTTCTTCGGGCTCGACCCGACGAGCAAGGCGATCTGGTTCGGCATCCTCGCGCTGATGGTCGTCGAGATCGGGCTGATCACGCCGCCCGTGGGCATGAACGTCTACATCATCAACAGCATGGCGCGCGACGTGCCGATGGCCGAGACGTTCCGCGGCATCGTGCCGTTCTTGCTGTCCGACTTCGTGCGCGTGGGTCTGCTCGTGCTGTTCCCTGGGATTACGCTGTGGCTGGTGCAGTTCGTCAAGTAGCCGGACCGACGAACCCGGTTTGCGCCGATCCGGCCGCCACCGTCGCGACGTGCAAGGATCGAATCCGATGATGAAGCTGTACAACGCCTGGCGATCGTCCGCGTCGTTTCGCGTGCGCATCGCGCTCAATCTCAAGGGGCTGCCGTTCGAGTACGTCCCGGTGCATCTCGCCAAGGGCGAGCAGTTCGCAGAATCGTTCAGTGCGCTGAACCCGAGCCAGCTCGTACCGGTGCTCGAGCACGACGGCCATGCGCTGACACAGTCGCTCGCGATCATCGAGTACCTCGACGAGAAGTACCCGCAACCGCCGCTGCTGCCGCACGATCCGCTCGACCGCGCCTGGGTGCGTTCGGTCGCGCTGGCGATCGCCTGCGAGATCCACCCGCTGAACAACCTGCGCGTGCTGCGCTACCTCGTCAAGACGCTCGGCATCGGCGAGGAGGCGAAGAACGCGTGGTACCGCCACTGGGTCGAACAGGGTCTGGCGCAGCTCGAAGCGCGGCTCGTCGCCGAGCGCCGCACCGGCCGCTACGCGTTCGGCGACGCGGTGACGATCGCCGACGTGTGCATCGTTCCGCAGATCTTCAACGCGCAGCGCTTCGACTGCCGGCTCGACCACGTGCCGACGATCATGCGCATCTTCGACGCTTGCATGCAATTGCCGGCGTTCGTCGACGCGCAACCGGCGAAGCAGCCGGACGCCGAGTAGCCCGTGGCGGCGGAGCTGCGGGAGCGTTTGCGGCAACACCGAAGTCGCCCTACTGGCTTCGGCGGCGATCAAGTGCTATAGAGGGAAGGTCC
>JBKBSH010000265.1:0-3918 GCA_046291795.1 Burkholderiaceae bacterium
GGTCGCGGCCCGGCTGACGACGAGTGCGGGAAAGTCCTCCGCTGCGAAGTCGGCTTCGAGTTCGAGCACTTCCGTCGCCTCGGCCGCGTCGAAGATCAGCGTCTGGCAGACGGTGGCGACCGGCACTTCGCCGTCGAACACCGCCGTGACGCGCGACCGGGGTGCGTCGCGATCACAGCGGATCCGGTCGGCGTCCGTCAGCGTGAACCAGGTCGCGCGGCGATAGCTGGCGATGCGCAGTTCGTCGATCGCAGGATGATCAGAGGGACCGATCACGCGCGCCGTCAGCATGTGTGCTGCCGCCCGGAGCTGCCGAGCGCCCGGCTGACGCGACCGGACGCAAGCCTTGAGTGCACTTCGAACGCAACGTTTGGAGGGCGTCGCGGTGCAGCGGCGCGCGGACGCGCAGCTGTCCGGCCATCCGCACCACCGCGCCGGTCAGCCAGTCGAGCTCGCCGGCGCGCCCAGCAGCCACGTCGATCGCCAGCGAGGGTCGCAGTGATGGCGGTGCGCTGAGATAGGCCTGCCAGCATTGCAATTGCGCGTCCGCAGAGAACTCGGCGCCGGCAGCATGCGCGACGTCGAATACCTCGTCGAACAGTCCTCGCAGGAAGCGCAGCGCGACGGGCTGTGAGCGCACATCGCCGAGCGACAGCTGTGTCACCGCACAGGCGGTGGCGAGCGGCTCGGTTTCGACGAACCTTTCCCACAGCAGCACATCGGCGCTCGGCGCGATCTGCGTGTTGATGCCGGCTTGCGCCAGCCGCGCGGCGATCGCGCGCGCGACGATTCCCCCCGCCGGCGGCAGCGGTGCGAGGACGAGTTCGCGCACGTCGGAGAAGACCTCAACCAAGCCTGGCTTGGTGCGCTGTGCATTGACCACGGCCGCGCCGGCCAGCACGCGCTCCTTGCCGAACAGCGCCGCACACATCTGCGGCGCAGCCAGTCCGTTCTGCGTGGTCACATAGACGCGTTCGCCGTCGTCGTCGTCCGCCAGCGCTCGAATCGCCCGCTTGAACTCGGGCATCTTCACGCACACGAAAACGAGCTGGTGCGAACCGCGCGCCACGGCGTCGCAGATGAAGCGCTCGCCGTCGATACGTGTCTCGCGTTCGCCATGTCGAATGGTCAGGCCGACCCGGCGGTACGTGAGGAAACGCTCCGGATGCACTCGGAACGTAACGTGCCAGCCCGCCGCAAGCAGCGCCGCGCCGAACACTGCGCCGACCGCGCGGGTGCCGACAATCAGCGCGCTCCTGTCCGAGTACAACATCCCACCTGATTAGCGAGCAACCTCAGCGGGCTCAGTCTTTGAGCCTGTGAGCTAGGAAGATAGCCGCATCCTTACTGGAGGCGTGCCATGCCGATGAACCGAGTGCAGTTTCAAGCCGGACTTTCGATGCCCGAGTTTCTCGAGCGCTACGGAACCGAGGACAAGTGCTGCGCGGCGCTGCAGGCGGCGCGCTGGCCCAAGGGCTTCGTGTGCCCCGCGTGCGGCGGCGCGGCGCGCACCCGCTTCGAGCGCGGCGGCCTGCGCTACTGGCAGTGCGGCGGCTGCCAGCGCCAGACCAGCTTGATCAGCGGGACCATCTTCGAGGCCACCAAGCTGCCGCTGTCGCGCTGGTTCCTCGCCATGCAGTTGCTCACCCAGTCCAAGAACAACGTCTCCGCGCTCGAACTCAAGCGCCAGCTCGGGGTGAGCTACCGCAGCGCCTGGCTGATGAAGCACAAGATCCTCGAAGCCATGCGCGTGGCCGAAGGCGATCGCAGGCTCGACGGGCGCATCGAGGTCGACGACGCCTACTTCGGCGGCGAGTTCTCCGGCGGAAAGACCGGGCGCGGCACCGACAACAAGGTGCCGTTCGTGGCGGCGGTGCAGACTTCCCCCGAGGGCCGCCCGCTGTACGCCTGCCTGAGCGCGCAGCCGCCCACCAGCGAGGCCATGCGCGCCTTCGCCGCGCGCCACATCGCGCCTTCGGCCACCGTGGTCTCGGACGGGCTGTGGTGCTTTCGCGCAACCACGCGCGTGGGCGCCCAGCACGAGCGCATCGTCACCGGCGGGGGCAAGGCCAGCATGAAGCTGCCGCAGTTCAAGGCCGTCAACACGCTGCTGGGCAACCTGAAGACCGCCATCACCGGGACTTACCACGCCTTCGACTTCGCCAAGTACGCGCACCGCTACCTCGCCGAGTTGCAGTTCCGCTTCAATCGCCGCTTCGACATGAAAACCATCCTGCCTCGCCTGCTGCAAAGCCTGCTGGCCGCTCCGCCGTCGCCAGAGCACTGGCTGCGTACTGCTGAGGTTGCTCGCTAATCAGGACATCCCATGACAGCGGGGTATGCAGGGCGGCCGGAATGTAGCAGGGTCCAGGCCGCCGCGGCAACTGCGGGCGTGCCGCCGCTGCTTCAATCGGACGACGTGGCCGGCCCGCGCACCGACAACAGCGGCTTCAGCTGGCTTAATGGACGGCGCTTCAGCACGTCCAGCAGGTTGTTGAACTGGTCGGTCCACAGCGAGTACGCCGGGCTCGGCGCGATGTCCTCGGCGCGCGCCGCGAGCGCCGGGTCGTCGAAGGCGCGCGGATCGCGCGCGATGAGCACCCAGTCGGTGGTCGACGCCGATCCGCCGCCCTCGGGCTCGTCGCTGACGAGCTTCGCGATCAGCCCCTCGGCCCGTGCGATGTTCCCGAGCACCGGCTTCAGATCGAGAAAGCGGTTCGAGATGTGCACCGCGACGATGCCGTCGGGCGCGACGTGCCGCGCGGCGAGCGCGATCGCCTCGCGCGTGATCAGGTGCACCGGGATCGAATCGCTCGAGAACGCGTCGATCGCCAGCACGTCGTAGCGCTGCGGCCGCCCGGCCGCCAGCTCGCGCTCCATCGACAGCCGCGCGTCGCCGAGCGCGAACTCGAGCCGCGCCGGTGTGGCGTCGAGATAGGTGAAGTGGCTGCGCGCCAGCCGCAGCACGTCGGGGTCGAGCTCGTAGAAGCGGATCGTGTCGCCGGCGCGGCCATACGCCGACAGCGTGCCGATGCCGAGTCCGACCACGCCGAGCCTCACCGGCCCGCGCGACTGCTTGGCGGCGATCGCCAGCCCCACCCCCGAGCTGCGCGCGTAGTACGTGCCGGGTTCGAGCCGGTCGGCGCCATGCGTCGGCTGCTCGCCGTGCAGGATCACGCCGTGCAGCAGCCGCCGCACCTGGTCGGCGCCGCTGCCCTGTTCGCGTACGCGCAGCGTCCCGTAGAAGTTGCGCTGCATGACGATCACGTCGTTGCGCAGGAACTCGACGTAGTTCCAGCCGAAGTACCCGGTCGCGATCGTCGCGACGACCGCGGGTCCGATCAGCGCGCGGCTGCCGAGCACCACGTAGACCGCGAGCGCCGCCAGCGCGACGAGCGCGAGCGGCAGCTCGAAGTACGCCGGAAACACGCGCGGCGCGACGAGCCCGACCGCAAGCCCGCCGAGCGCGCCGCCCGCCGACAGCGTCAGGTAGAAGTGCGTGAGATAACGCGGTGCCGGCTTGCGCAGCGCGAGTTCGCCGTGGCAGAACAGGCATGCGACGAACAGCCCCGCGCAGTACAGCGGAATCGCGATGGCGATGTCGAGCACGCCGCGCTCGGCCGTGAGCCCCCAGGCCATCGCGACGACGAGCATCAGCGCCGGCAGCAGCAGCCAGTTGCGCTCGTACCAGCCGCGTCCGCCGCGACCCTCGAAGACGATGACGAACGACAGCAGGTACAGCGTCAGCGGCAGCACCCACAGGAACGGCACCGACGCGATGTTCTGCGTGATGTGGCTCGTGGCCGCCAGCAGCATTACCGAGCCGAGCGCCGACAGCGCGAGCCACAGCGCGTAGTCGCCCGCGCGCGGTCGATGTTCGGCGGCGCCGCCCGCGCCGGCGGCCGGCGCGGGCGAGGC
>JBKBSH010000026.1:0-13759 GCA_046291795.1 Burkholderiaceae bacterium
TGGCTGGCGGCGATGCCGATCGCGTTCGTGCTTCTGTGGAGCACCGGCTTCATCGTCGCCAAGTACGCGGCGCCGCACGCGCCGCCGTTGACCTTCCTCCTGTATCGCTTTGCCGGGATCGTCGCGCTGCTTCTGCCGATGATCTGGGCGAGCGGCGCCCCGTGGCCGCGAGGCCCGCTGCAATGGCTGCACGTCGCCGTCGCCGGCATGCTGCTCCAGGCGGTGTATCTCGGCGGGGTGTGGTATGCGATCGCGCAGGGCATGCCGGCCGGCGTGTCGGCGCTGATCGTCGGTGCGCAACCGCTGCTGACGGCGCTGCTCGGATTCGCCGTGGGAGAGCGGGCGTCGCTGCGTCAGTGGATCGGGCTTGCGGCGGGTTTCGCTGGTATCGCGCTCGTGCTTTCCGACCGGTTGACGCTGGCGGGCATCGCCTGGCACGCAACGGCGGTGAACGTCGCGGCGCTTGCGGGCATCACGGCGGGAACGCTGTACCAGAAAAAGTTCTGCGGGCCGGTCGATCTGCGCACCGGCAGCGTGATCCAGTTCGGCGCGTCGTTCGCGCTGCTGCTGCCGTTCGCGTTGGTCACCGAGACCCTGAGCGTGAACTACACGCCGCAGTTCTGGGTCGCGCTCGCCTGGGCCGTCGTTGGACTGTCGCTCGTGGCGATCAGCCTGCTCCTCGCTATGATTCGCCGCGGCCGTGCCACCGAGGTTGCGAGTCTGATGTACCTGACCCCGCCGGTGACCGCGCTGATGGCCTGGACGTGGTTTGGCGAGCGGTTGGCGCCGCTCGCCTGGGTGGGGGTATTCGTGACGATCGCCGGCGTGGCGCTCGTGCTGAAGAACAAGCGCGTTGAGGAGCGACCGTGAGCGAGCGCCAGGCGCCGCATCGCCGATCGGACTATCGGCACTTCCTGTCCATTCAGACGCGCTGGATGGACAACGACGCGTACGGCCACGTCAACAACGTCGTTTACTACAGCTTCTTCGATACGGTAGTCAACGAGTACCTGATCCGTTCGGGCGTGCTCGACGTCGCACGCGGCGCCACGATCGGGCTGGTCGTCGAAACGAAGTGCAGTTACTTCAGCGAGCTGGCGTTTCCGCAGACGGTCGTCGGCGGATTGCGTGTCGCCCGCATCGGCACATCGAGCGTGCGCTACGAGATCGGCATCTTCTCGGACGATCGGCAAGACGCCTGTGCGCAGGGGCACTTCGTTCACGTCTACGTCGATCGCGCGACGCGCCGGCCGACGCCGGTGCCGGCGGCGCTGCGTGCGGCGCTCGAACCGATCCACGTTCGAATGGCGTCGCCCCGCGAATGAGCCGCAGCGGTACCACCGGACGCGGAGCGACCGGACGGTTCGCGAAGTCCATGGAGTAAAGAGATGGGCAAACACAGGATCGCCGTCATCCCCGGCGACGGCATCGGCAAGGAAGTCGTCCCCGAGGGGCTGCGCGTGCTCGACGCGGCCGCGCGCCGTTTCGGTATCGAATTGCAGCTCGATCACTTCGACTTCGCGAGCTGCGACTACTACGCGAAGCACGGGGAGATGATGCCGCCCGACTGGAAGGACCGGATCGGCGGCCACGACGCCATCTTCTACGGTGCGGTCGGCTGGCCCGCGACCGTTCCCGACCATGTCTCGCTATGGGGCTCGCTGCTGAAGTTCCGGCGCGAGTTCGACCAATACGTCAACCTGCGGCCGTGCAAACTGATGCCCGGGATTGCATCGCCGCTCGTCGACCGGGAAGGCCGACCGCGCAAGCCGGGCGAGATCGACTTCGTCGTGGTCCGCGAGAACACCGAGGGGGAGTACTCGTCGATCGGCGGCCGCATGTTCGAGGGCACCGAGCGCGAGGTCGTGATCCAGGAAACCGTGATGACGCGAATCGGCATCGACCGGGTCGTCCGATTCGCCTTCGATCTGGCGGCCAAGCGGCCTCGCCGGCACCTGACCTCCGCGACCAAGAGCAACGGGATCTCGATCACGATGCCGTACTGGGACGAGCGCGTCGAGGCGATCGCTCGCGAGTTCCCGTCCGTGCGGCACGACAAGTACCACATCGACATCCTGACCGCTCACTTCGTTCAGCGGCCCGAGCAGTTCGACGTGGTCGTGGCGAGCAATCTGTTCGGCGACATTCTTTCGGACCTCGGTCCGGCGTGCACCGGAACGATCGCGATCGCTCCTTCGGCCAATCTCAACCCCGACCGCAAGTATCCGTCGCTGTTCGAACCGGTGCACGGCTCGGCGCCCGACATCGCGGGCAAGGGCATCGCCAACCCGATCGGCCAGATCTGGAGCGCGGCGCTGATGCTGGATTGGCTGGGTCACGCCGATGCCGGCGCCGCGGTCGTGCGTGCGATCGAACGCGTGCTCGAGGCCGGGCCGAAGCACGCACCGCTGACGCGCGACATCGGCGGCACCGCAGGTACCGCCGAACTCGGCGCGGCGATCGCCGCGGCGATCTGATCGGTCGCGGCGCAGCCACTCGGCGAGCTGCCGCTTACGCGCAAATGCGGATGGGCGAGGGCTTGGCTGTGACGCGTGGGTCAGTAGAATCGCCAAGCCCGAAAGGAGACGGGTCCAATATCGACAGGAGACATTCGTGGGATTCCTGCGCTGCCGGTTGTCGCTTACCGCTGCGCTTGCGGCGAGCACCCGCCGCGCTTGCACACCCGTATCCGTTTCACTTGCCATCAGAGGACGAATACGACGCGCCGGATCCGCGACCGAATGGTGGCGCCGATCATCAAGAAAGCCGGCGTTTACGCCGATTGATCGCGCGAGTCCCTTGAATTCCGGCGTGTGAATCTCGACCGGTGCGACGCGCAGCCGGCCCGCCCGAGCGACGGCATCGCCCGATCGTCGCGCCGGGGCGGCACTTGACTTTGGGGGAAGAAGTGAGGAGGTCGTTCGTACTGGTGCTGGCTCTCTGCCTACCCGCGCTGGCGTCGGCCCAGACCGCAAAACGAACCGACGCACCGGGGCAGCGCACCTTCGAAGCGGCCGCGGCGTCGAGCGGCGCACAGAAAACGAAGGTCGCGAACCGGCCTGCGGCCAGGCAGACCAAGCGCAAGGTCGTTCGCCGGCCCGCGATCCCCAGCGAAGGGATGCGCGCCGGACTGCACAAGGTCGACGATCCGCTCGATCTCCGATCGTCGGTGGCGCTCGTCGTCGATCAGGACACCGACGAGGTGCTTTTCGAAAAGAATCCCGACGCGGTGCTGCCGATCGCATCGATCACCAAGCTGATGACGGCGATCGTCACGCTCGACGCCGAGCTGCCGCTCGACGAACAACTCGTCGTCACCCGCTATGACCGCACCATCGATCGCGTGCGCTCGCGTCTGACCCCGGGAGTCAAGCTCACGCGCGCGCAGGCGCTGCAACTGGCCTTGATGTCGTCCGAAAACCACGCGGCGCAACTGCTTGCGCGCACGTACCCGGGCGGCGTTTCCGCGTTCGTCGAGGCGATGAACGCCAAGGCGCAGATGCTCGGCATGCACGACTCGCACTTCGCGGATCCGACTGGGTTGTCGCCCGAGAACCGCTCGAGTCCCGGCGACCTCGTCCGGCTCGTCAAGGCGGCCTACGAACACCCCGAGATCCGCGAGTATTCGACCAGCGTCGAGCTGAGCCTGCCGCTCGGCCGGCGGGTCGTTCGTTATGCGAACACCAATATTCTCACTTCGCGGCCGGAATGGGACATCGGCGTGCAGAAGACCGGGTACATCTCCGCCGCCGGGCGCTGCCTCGTGATGCAGGCGGTGATCGAAGGCAAACGGGTCGTCATGGTGCTGCTCGACTCGGTCGGCAAGTACTCCCGCATCGGCGACGCGCAGCGGCTGCGCCGCTGGATCGCCGAACAGCGATCGAACCGGTCCGCCGACGCGGGCGGCTCGCAGACGAAGCCGATCTGAGTTCGGCTGCGCGGAATCAGGGTGCAGATCCGCCTGCGTAGCCGAGCCGCGCAGAAATCCGCGCAGCCGTCGCCTGCAGGTCCTCGATCCACTCCTCCTGCAGACGCTCGGCCGGCGCGGATACCGACAGTCCGGCGACCACGCGTCCGGAGTCGTCGCGAATTCCGGCCGCGATGCAACGCACCCCGAGTTCGAGTTCCTCGTTGTCGCGCGCCACGCCGCGCGCCCGCACGAGCGACAGCTCGCGCTCGAGCCTGGACAGCTCGGTGATGCTGTTGCGCGTGTGGCCGCCGAGCCCGGTGCGCGTCGCGTAGGCGCGAACGAGCCGCGGGTCGTCGTGGGCGAGGAAGAGCTTGCCGCTCGAGGTCAGGTGCAGCGGCGCGCGGCCGCCGATCGCGCGCACCACCTGCATGCCCGAGCGCTCCGAGTACGAACGCTCGATGTAGACGATCTCGTCGCCCTGACGTACCGACAGGTTCACCGTCTGTCCGGTCTTGCGATGCAGTTCCCGCATCGGCTCGAGCGCAGCCTCGCGCACCGACAGCCGCGCCTTGACCAGGTTGCCGAGTTCGAGCAGGCGCATGCCGAGCCGGTACGTGCCCGGGGCATCGCCGCGATCGACGAATCGACCGAGGACCATGTCGTTTAAGATCCGGTGCGCGGTCGACGGATGCAGCGCAGTCGTCCGCGCCAGCTCCTTCAGGCTCACCGGATCGGCGTGCGCAGCCAGCGCATCGAGCAGCTTCATCATTCGCTCGATGACTTGGATCGCCGTTTTTTCGCGGGGCGTCGGGGGCGGTTCAGGCGGGCGGGGGGGCATGGTGCGTCGCAGAAGACGAGTACCTAGGTCTTATATCACGATACGAAAAGCCCGTCGAGCCGCGCCGGGTGCGGGCTCGCGCGGGCTCGTGCGGGCGCGCGGCAAGGGTTTCCGGATGCTGCAAAGCGGCATCTTCGGTTTGGCCTGAGTCGCCCATGCGCGTCGGCCTGTTCGTGACCTGTCTGGTCGACCTCGTACGCCCCGAGATTGGCTTCTCCGCGCTGAAGCTGCTCGAACTGGCCGGTTGCCAGGTCGGCGTTCCCGAGTCTCAGACCTGCTGCGGTCAGCCCGCATACAACAGCGGCGATGCGGCGACCGCCCGCGCGCTGGCCGGGCGCGTGCTGCGCGACTTCGAAGCCTTCGACTACGTCGTCGTGCCGTCGGGGTCGTGCGCCGGCCAGATCGCGATGCATTACGTCGATCTGTTCCGCGACGATCCGGATCTGAAGGCGCGCGCCGACGCGCTGGCGGCGAAGACGTACGAGCTGACGGACTTTCTAGTGAACGTCGCGCGGATCGATCGGCTGTCGTCGCACTTCCGTGGCACCGTGACGTACCACGACTCGTGCAGCGGCTTGCGTGAACTCGGCGTATCGACGCAGCCGCGCGAACTGCTGTCCAAGGTGCCCGGGGCGAAGCTCGTCGAGATGAAGGACTGCCGCAACTGTTGCGGATTCGGCGGCACGTTTTCGTTGAAGTACGGCGAAATCTCGGCGGCGATCGTCGACGAGAAGTGCCGCAACATCCGGGCGAGCGGTGCCGATGCCGTCGTTGCCGGCGACCTCGGTTGCTTGCTGAACATCGAGGGCCGGCTGCGCCGCGCCGGCGACGAGCGAACTCGCGTGCTGCACATCGCGCAGGTGCTGGCGGGGGACGCGTGACGCAGGTGCAGTCGATGCACTTCAAGTCGCGCGCGGCGATGAAGCTGGCCGACGCGCGGCTGCAGAAGAATCTGACCAAGCTCGCCGACAAGTTCGTCACGGCGCGCGCGCGTGCGATCGCCGAGCTCGACGACTTCGAGGCCACGCGCACCGCGGCGGTCGAGCGGCGCGACCGCGCGCTCGCCGCACTCGACGTGTGGCTCGATGTCTTCGAGCGCAACGCCGCGGCGCGCGGCGCCACCGTGCTGTACGCCGAGACGCGCGAGGATGCCGCTCGCCTCGTCGTCGACATCGCGCGCCGACACGGCGTGCGCAAGGTCACCAAGTCGAAGTCGATGGTGTCCGAGGAAATCGGCCTGAATCGCGCCTTCGCCGCCGCCGGCATCCGGCCCGTCGAGACCGACCTCGGCGAGTACATCCTGCAGATCAACGACAACGAGCCGCCGTCGCACATCATCGCGCCCGTGATCCACAAGGACAAAGAACAGATCGCCGATCTGTTCGCGCGCACGCACGGCACGCCGCGCAAGGACGAGATCACCCAGCTCGCGCGCGAGGCGCGCGCGGTGCTGCGCGGCCACTTCCTGACTTCGGACATGGGCATCTCGGGGGGCAACTTCCTCATCGCCGAGACCGGTTCGGTCGCGCTCGTCACCAACGAGGGAAACGAAGGCATGTGCACGATCGTTCCCCGTGTCCACGTCGTGCTGACCGGCATCGAGAAGGTGCTGCCGACGCTCGAAGACCTGGCGACGCTGCTGCGGCTGCTTCCGCGCTCGGCGACCGGCCAGTCGATCACCAATTACGTGTCGCTGCTGACCGGCACGCGCGCCGCCGGCGAGCCCGACGGACCGGAGCACATGTACTTCGTGCTCGTCGACGGGGGCCGCACGGGGCTCATCGGCGGCGAGTTCCAGGAAATGCTCCGCTGCATCCGCTGCGGCGCGTGCATGAACCACTGCCCCGTGTACCAGAAGATCGGTGGCCACGCGTACGGCTGGGTCTATCCGGGGCCGATGGGCTCGGTGCTGACGCCGAGCTTCGTCGGTCTGGAAAACGCGCTCGATCTGCCGCAGGCCGCCACGCTGTGCGGCGAGTGCCAGGTCGTCTGTCCGGTGAAGATCCCGCTGCCGGAGCTGTTGCGCAAGCTGCGCGAACGGCAGTTCGAGCGCGGCTTGCGGCCCTGGACCGAGCGCGTCGCGCTGATGGCCTGGGGCTACGCGGCGCGCCGTCCGTCCCTGTATCGGACGGCGAGCCGCGTCGCGGCGCGCGTGCTCGCGTGGATGGGCGGCGAGCGCCGGCGCATCCGCACGCTGCCGTTCGCATCGGGCTGGACCGATCATCGCGACTTTCCCGCACCGAGCGGCAAGACCTTCCACGAGCTGTATCGCGCGCGGCGCAGCGGGCGCTGAGCGCTACTGCGGCAGCGCTTCGGCGACCAGTTCGGCGATGTCCTTGTTCCGGATCTCGCCTTCGCGGCCGAGCTGGGCGAGCCCGTCGCCGATCATCGTCGCGCAGTACGGGCAGGCGGTCGCGACCAGGCGAGGCGCGTGCGGCAGCGCCTGCTCGACGCGAGTCACGTTGATGCGCGTGCCGATGCGCTCTTCCATCCAGAAGCGCGCGCCGCCGGCGCCGCAGCACATCGACTTTTCGCGGTTCAGCTCGAACTCGATCGGGCCGTCGGTCGTCACGGCGGCAAGCACGCGGCGCGGCGCTTCGAATTCGCCGTTGTGCCGGCCGAGATAGCAGGGCTCATGGAAGATCACGCGCTCGAAGCAGCGCGCCGGCACGATGCGTCGGCTGCGGATCAGCTCGTCGATCAGTTGCGTGTGGTGGATCACGTCGTAGCGGCCGCCAAACTCCGGATACTCGTTCTTCAGCGCGTTGAACGCATGCGGATCGCAGGTGACGATCCGCGTGACGTTCATCGAATTCAGGGTTTCGATGAGCCCCTTGGCGAGCGTCTGGAACAGCATCTCGTTGCCGGCGCGGCGCACGCATTCGCCGGTCGAGCCTTCGCGCGGACCGAGGATCGCGAAGCGAACGCCGGCTGCGCGAAGGATCCTGACGAACGCGCGCGCGACCTTGCGATTGCGGTCGTCGAACGACTGCGCCGAGCCGACGTAGAAGAGATAGTCGAGTTCCTTCGCCTGCTCGGATGAAGCGAGCAGCGGCACGTCGAGCCCCAGCGCCCACTCTGCGCGCGTGTCGGCCGGCAGCCCCCACGGGTTGCTCTGGCTTTCGTAGTTGTCGAAGACCGTCTTCAGCTCGGCCGGGAAGTTGCCTTCCATCAGCACCTGGTGCTGCCGCATGCGGAAGAACTTGCCGAGGTGTTCGAGCGCGATCGGACAGGCGCGCTCGCAGTAGCCGCAGGTCGTGCAGGCCCACAGCGCTTCCTCCGCGATCGCGTGGCCCACGAGCGGCGGCAGCTCGGCGTCCTTGCGTGCGACGATCGCGTCGCGATGCACGAGAAGGTGCCGCTTGACGGCGTCGTTCACCCATTTCAACGCGAGCGGCTTGCCTGTCAGGAAGGTCGGGCAGGCGTCCTTGCAGCGACCGCACTCCGTGCAGGTGAACGCGTCGAACGCGTCCTTCCACACGAGATCGACGGCGGTGCGTACGCCGATCCTCATCTCGCCGGCGTCGTCCTCGCTCATGATCCGTTCCAGGTCGAGCGAGGGCACACGGTTCAGCGGCGTCTCGCGCGCGAAGAACAGCGCGGGCAGCGCGGTGACGATGTGAAAGTGTTCGCCCGCCGGCAGCAGCACCAGGAAGCTGAACACGGTGAGGATCTGGATCCAGTAGCTCGCGTGGTAACCCAGGGTCAGCGTCTCGTCCGGAAGTCCCGACAGGCCGGAGGCGACCAGCGAGCCGAACACCGCGAACGTGCGCTCGTGCGCGATGCCCGCGTCGGTTTCGGCGAGCAGTGCGAACTTGAAACCGTCGTACAGGAAGTCGGTGACCATGATCGCGAGGATCAGCGTCAGCACCAGGATCGCTTCGCGGTTCGGTTCGAGCCGTTTCGGCTTCAGAACGAAACGGCGCCAGAGCGCGTACAGCACGGCGGCCGTGACGGCCACCTCGACCAGGTCCTTGAACGCGGCGTAGAAGCCGCCGACCGTGCCGGGGAAGACGAAGCCCGCGTCGTAGCCGATGACGATCAACTGCAGCTTGCGCACCAGCAGCGAGACGAAGCCCGCAAAGATCACCGCGTGCATGATCCCCGGCTTCCATTCGCCTGCGATCATGCGCGACTGAAGCAAGCCGAGGTGCAACACCTTGCCGAGCCGCTCGATCGGGCGATCCCACCGCACTTCGGGCTGCAGCGCCGCGACGATCGAAACCTTGCGCCACGCGAGCGAGAAGAAGCCCGCGAAGCCCGCGAGCATCACCAGCGTGATCGCTATCGGGCCCACGTGCGGCCCTCATTGCGGGCCTGGTCCCGTCCCCGCCTCGCACTTCGCGCCTTGCGCATGGCGCGAGGATCGGTTCAGGCGTCGTGCTTCGTCAACGGACGATTCGCCAGGATTTGATCCGGGCCAAAGTGCGCGCCTTCGGTGACCGCCGGCACGAAGGGCTCGTAGCGCAGCCGGCCCTCGCGGTGGACCGAACACAGCAGTCGCGGGCGATCCGCGCGCCAGGTGACCGGCGGCGCGATCGGGGCTGCGGCGTGCCGCGCGTCGCCGCGGGTCAGGCCGCGCAGCAGCGTCACGTGCGCGACGAAAGGCTTGCGGTCGTACGGAACGTGCAGCGCGTCGAGCAGCGAACGGGCCCGTCGTGCAAGCTGCGACAGCGGCTCGCAGTCGGCTCCGGCAGCCCACAGCACACGCGCGCGGTCGAAAGCGCCGACGGCATCGAGCGTCCACGCGAAATTCTCGACCGGCAACGCATCGAGCGCGGCGGCCACCCTTGCGGCCCGCGCCTCGTCGAGTTCGCCGATGAACGCCAGCGTCAGGTGCAGGTTCTCCGCACACATCGCGCGGGCCCGCGGAACGCGCCGCTGCTGCTCGCGCGCGACGGCGGCGAGGCGCTCGCGCGCGGCGTCGTCGGGGCGCAGCGCAACGAAGCAGCGCATCGCGCTAGCGCCGGCGCGCCAGCAGGGCGCGCCGGCACTCGGCGACCAGCGCCGGGCCGCGGTAGATCAGGCCGCTGTACAGCTGCACCAGCTGCGCGCCGGCGTCTACCTTGTCCTTCGCGTGACGGCCTTCGGTGATGCCGCCGACGCCGATCAGCGCGAGCCGCCCGCGCGCGATGCGGAAGACCTTCCGCAGCACCTCGGTGGAGGGGCCGAACAGCGGCGCGCCCGACAGCCCGCCCGCCTCGTCGGCGTGTTCGAGCCCGGCGACGCCATCGCGCGCGATCGTCGTGTTCGTCGCGATCACCCCGTCCATGCCGTGCGCGACGAGGGCATCGGCCACGCGCGGCACATCCTCCTCGTCCAGGTCCGGCGCGATCTTGACCGCGATCGGCACGCGCCTGCCGTGCCGATCCGCAAGCCGCGCGCGCTCCGCGGCCAGCCCGCGCAGCAGCGCGTCGAGTTCGGAGCCGCCCTGCAGCGAGCGCAGGTTCTTCGTGTTCGGCGACGAGATGTTGATCGCGACGTAGCCGGGCCGCTCGACGAGCAGCGGGTACACCGCGCGCAATCCGAGCACATAGTCGTCGAGCGCGTTTTCGATCGGCGTGGCGGCATTCTTGCCGAGATTCAGTCCGAGCACGCCGCCCGCCGCGCAGAACGTCCGGCTCGCCGCGACGTTGGCGACGAAGCGCTCGAGGCCGTCGTTGTTGAACCCCATCCGGTTGATCAGCGCGGCGGCTTTCGGCAGGCGGAACAGCCGCGGTTTCGGGTTGCCGGGTTGCGGCCGCGGCGTCACGGTGCCGACCTCGATGAAGCCGAACCCGAGGTCGCCGAGCGCGTCGATGCAGGCGGCGTTTTTGTCGAGCCCGGCAGCGAGCCCGACCGGATTGGGAAAGCGCAGCCCCATCGCTTCGACCGGATCGGGCGGCACGCGCGGGCGCGCCAGCTTCGTCAGGCCGAGCGCGTGCGCGCGCGCAAGGCCGGTGAGGGCGAGATCGTGTGCGGTTTCCGGATCGAGGGCGAAGAAAAACGGGCGGGCGAGGTCGTAGAGCACGCGGCGATTCTACGGACGGCGCTCCGATCCGGCCGGCGCCGCGTGCCGCACCCAGCGGCCGTTCTGCAGCAGTTCGACCGGCCGGAAGCGCGCCTTGTACGCCATTTTCGGGCTGCGCTCGATCCAGTAGCCGAGGTACAGGTGCGGCAGTCGCAGCGCGCGGCACTGTTCGATCTGCCACAGCACGTTGAAAGTGCCAAAGCTCGCGCGCGGCACGTCCGGATCGAAGAAGGTGTAAACGGAGGACAGACCGTCGTTGAGGATGTCGATGATCGACACCATGCGCAGCGTGCCGAGCGCGCCGGTCGCCTCGGGCGGCGCCGGGTCGCGGAACTCGACGAGCCGGGTGTTGACCTTGCTCTGCAGAAGGAATTGCGAATACTGCTCGCGGCTGTCGTTGTCCATGCCGCCGCCGGCATGCCGCGTCGACTGGTAGCGCAGGTAAAGGTCGTAGTGCTCATGGTCGAACGCGAGCCCGACCACACGGGTCACGAGCGCGCGGTGCCGGGTCCACGCGCGGCGCTGGCTGCGGTCGGGCCGGAACTCCGCGACCGGCACGCGCACGGGGATGCACGCGCGGCATCCGTCGCAGTGCGGCCGGTACGTGAAGATTCCGCTTCGGCGGAAGCCCATGCGGACCAGTTCGCTGTAGACGTCCGCGTTGATCAGATGCGCGGGGGTGGCCACCTGCGAGCGCGCCTGCCGGTGCTCGAGGTAACTGCACGGATACGGGGCCGTCGCGTAGAACTGCAAGGCCGCGAACGGCAGCTCCTTCAGGTTGGCCATCTGCTCAGTAGCTTCCCAGCAGGCGATTCAGCGGCCTCGCGCGATGGATCGACCAGTCGATCGGGGTTGCCCGCGTCGCGGCGGCAACGTGCGCGCAGAAGTCCGCGCGCGGAATCTCGCGCGCACCGAGCGACGCGAGGTGCTCCGTGTTCTGCTGGCAGTCTATCATCGGCACCCGTTCGTCCCGCAGCAGCTTCACCAGCGCGGCGAGCGCGATCTTCGAGCCGTCGGTCGCGCGGGTGAACATCGATTCGCCGTAAAACATCCGCCCCAAGGCGACGCCGTACAGTCCGGCGACGAGTTCGTCGTCGCGCCAGACCTCGATCGAGTGCGCCAGGTCGCGGCGATGCAGCGCGACGTAGGCGCGCACCATCGCCTCCGTGATCCACGTTCCGTCCTGGCCGGGGCGCGGCGCCGCACATGCGCGCATGACCGTCTCGAAAGCCGCGTCGCAGGTCACGCGCCATGCGTCGCTGCGCGCGACCGCACGCAGCTTCTTGCGCAACGAACGCGCGACCCTGAACTCGTCGGTGACGAGCACCATACGCGGATCGGGGCACCACCACAGCACCGGCTCTCCCTCCGCGTACCAGGGGAAGATCCCGCGCCGGTAAGCGTCGATCAGACGGTCGACGGCGAGATCGCCGCTGGCGGCGAGCAGCCCGTTCGGATGCGCCAGCGCGGAGGCGACCGGCGGGAACGGGTCGCCCGGGTGCAGCCAGTCGATCATTCGGACGCCGGGCGCTGCGGCGGTGGCGGCGCGATGGCGCCCGTATGCATGCCGAAGACGCCGCGTGCGCGGTCCTCGAGGTAGAGCCGCAGCGTCATCGCGACCGTTCGGAACGCGATCTCGCTCCAGGGAATCTCGCGTTCGCCGAACAGCCGCACCTCGAGGCTCTCGGCGCCCGGCGCGAAGTCGAGGTCGAGCAATTGCGCGCGGAAGAAAATGTGGACCTGCTCGACGTAGGGCACGTCGATCATCGTGTACACGGGACCCAGTTCGACGCGCGCGCCGGCTTCTTCGACGGTCTCGCGCAGCGCGCCTTCGGCCGTCGTCTCGCCGATCTCCATGAAGCCCGCGGGCAGCGTCCATTTGCCGTAACGCGGCTCGATCGCGCGCTTGCACAGCAGGATCCGGTCGTTCCAGACCGGGATGGTGCCGACGACCGGGCGCGGGTTGACGTAATGGATCGTGCCGCAGTGGTCGCAGCAGTCGCGCTCGCGGTTGTCGCCCTGGGGCACGCGGCGGACGACCGCCTGTCCGCAGACCGAGCAGAAGCGGGGATGGGCGCGCATCGACACACGCGCAGTCTAGCGTTCCCGCGTCGAGCGGCGCGTTGTGGCGGTCCGCGGTCCGGCACGGCGCCGGCGTCGAACCCGGCCGCCGCGGAGCGCGGCGCGGATCTGACCTGAATCAAGCAAATCGGTATCCGAATACCGATATGATCGCCGCATGAACCTGGACCGTCATACGAACACGCTGTTGCACCGGGAGCACGAGGCCAACCTCGACCTGCTCGCCCGCGTCGAGCAGGCCTTCGCGAGGCCGTCTCGCCGCGACGCCGAGATCGTCGCGCTGCTGCGAACGCTCGGCGCGCATCTGGCGCACGATGTCGCCCGGCACTTCGGCTTCGAGGAGCGCGAGCTGTTCGGTCGCATGGCCGAGTCCGGCGAAGGCGATCTCGCCTCGCTGCTGGCCGAGGAGCACGCGACGATCCGCGCGGTTGCCGACGATCTCGCCCCGCTGATCGAACGCGCCGTCGCGGGTACGCTCGACGAGGCAGGCTGGGACGCGCTGAAGCGGGTCGCGCTCGAACTCGCCGAGCGCCTGACCGCGCACATCCACAAGGAAGAGTCGGCGCTGCTGCCGCTGCTGGCGGACCTGCTCGACGACGACGCCGACCGCGCGCTCGCGCTGGCCTACGCGGCGTCCTGAACGAGCCGCCCCCGGAGCCGATCGATGAAGGAAACCGGCGACACGGTGCGATTCGCGATCCGCGCGCTCGCGCCGGGCGACCTGGACGCGGTCGATCGCGGGGCGGTCGCGCCGCGCGTACATCCGGCGCAGGCTCGACGCGGCGCTGCGCGAACCCGCAAGGCACGCGCAGTTCGCGGCGACCGACGCGAACGGTCTGGCGGGCTACATCCTCGGGCGCGTGCTGCGCGGCGAGTTCGGCGCAGCCGAACCCGCGCTGCGCATCGAGCTGGTCGGGGT
>JBKBSH010000266.1:0-1787 GCA_046291795.1 Burkholderiaceae bacterium
GTACCTGTCGGGCATGGCGCGCGGCCTGCTCGGACGCGACCACCCGCTGCAGATGCGCCACGCGCGCCGCAACGCCCTGCGCGAGGCCGACTGTGTGCTGCTCGCGGGTGTTCCTTGCGACTTCCGCCTCGACTACGGCCGCCACGTGCGCCGCAGCGCGAAGCTCGTCACCGCCAACCGCAGCGCGCGCGAAGCACGGATGAACCGCAGGCCCGATCTCGCTGCGATCGGCGACGCGGGCCTGTTCCTCGAAGCGCTCGCGGCCAAAGGCGGACCGATCGCGTGCGCCGACTGGCTCGCGCAACTGCGCGCGCGCGACGCCGCGCGCGAAGCGGAAATCGACCGCGACGCCGCGGCACGCGGCGAGCACGTCAATCCGCTCGCGTTTTTCCGGGCGCTCGACCGCATCGCCGGCGACGACGCGGTGTTCGTCGCCGACGGCGGCGACTTCGTCGCGACCGCCTCGTACATCGTGCGGCCGCGCGCGCCGCTCGCGTGGCTCGACCCGGGCGCGTTCGGCACGCTGGGCGTCGGTGCGGGTTTCGCGCTCGGTGCCGCGCTCGCGCGGCCCGGCGCGCAGGTGTGGATCGTGTTCGGCGACGGCGCGTGTGGCTGGAGTCTCGCGGAGTTCGACACGTTCGTTCGGCACGGCATCGCCGTGATCGCCGTCGTCGGCAACGATGCCGGCTGGACCCAGATCGCGCGCGAGCAGGTCAAGCTGCTCGGCGACGATGTCGGCACGGTGCTCGCGCGTACCGACTACGACCGCGTGGCGGCGGGTTTCGGCGCCGCGGGCATCGCGGTGCGCACCGCAGCCGAGGTCGAACCCGCGCTCGCCCAGGCGCGCGAGCTGGCCCGCGCGGGGCGGCCCGTGCTTCTCAACGTCTGGCTCGACAAGACCGACTTTCGCGAGGGGTCGATCTCGATGTAGCGGCCGCGGCGGAATTGCCGCGCCTTTTCGCTCGAATTCGCCCCGTCGTTGCGCGCTGCACGGTGCGACAGTGCGCGCTGGGGATCGACGTTCGCACGACCTGCCGCACGCCGTGTCCTCCCTCGACGATGGCTGCCGCACCCCACTGCCCTTCCGCCGGCGCGCCGCAGGACGGCGTGCCTGCGCTCGTCGCCCGGATCTTCTTCGGCATCTCCGCGATCGTGTGCGTCGCTGTCGGGGCGGTGGTCCTGTCGCTCAGTGGCAGCGCGGTGGAGGCGACGCGGCACGTCGGTCTGGCCGCCGCTTTCGGCTATGCGCTGCTGCTGGCGGGCGCTGCGGCACTCGCACGGCGCGGGCGGGTGCGGCTCGGCGTGCTGCTGGGCCTGGGTGCGACGCTGGTCTGCGCGACGGCCTACGCCGTCGCCGCCGGGCTCGGCATTCACGCGCTGCTGCTGGGCGCGTACGCGATCGTCGTGCTGGTTGCGGGCGTGATCGTCGGCATGCGCGCCGCAACGGTCTTTACGGCGCTATGCGTAGCCGCGCTGCTTGCGATGTACGCCGCACAGCTGCGCGGCTGGCTGCCGGGCAGCGCGCTCGTCGGCGCGATGCCGCTCGCCACGCGGCTGCTGACGCACCTGCTGCTGCTGGCGATGGCGCTCGCGTTCTCCTGGATGCTCGCGCGCATCGTGCGTTCGTCGCTCGCCGAGGCGAAGACGCAGGAGGCCCGCTTCCGCGCGCTGCTCGCGATCGCCTCCGACTGGTACTGGGAGCAGGACGAACGCTTTCGCTTCACGTACATCTCGACCGCGGTCGAGGGCAAGACCGGCATCGCGCCGAACGCGCATCTGGGCAAGAC
>JBKBSH010000266.1:1887-3915 GCA_046291795.1 Burkholderiaceae bacterium
CACCGGCCGTTCCGCAATTTCGTGATGCGGCGCCTCGACCGCGACGGCCGCCCGGTCTTCGTCAGCGTGAGCGGCGAACCCGTTTTCGACGCGCAGGGTCGCTTCCGCGGCTACTGGGGCGTCGGACGCAACGTCACCGAGGAGCTCGAGGCGCGGCGCGCGCTCGAACTGGGCGAGCGGCGCTACCGCGAGCTGTTCATGCGTTCGCCGTCGCCGTTCATCATCCACCGCCGCGGCTTCGTGCTGCAGGCCAATCACGCGGCGGCGCAGCTGTTCGGTTACGAATCGGCCGACGCGATGACCGGGCTCGCGATGGTCGAGCTGAACCACCCGGAGTCGCGGCTGTTCTCTGCGCAGCGCATCGCGCAGATGGAAGCCACACCCGTCGGCGGCTCGGTTCCGACCGCCGAGATCCGCATGCAGCGCCGCGACGGGGAGGAGCTGTTCGTTCAGGCATCGGTCGTCCGCGTCGAACACCGCGACGGTCCGGCCAGCCTGTCGATCTACTTCGACCTGACCGAGCGCAAGCGCGCCGAGGCACGGCTCGCGCGGTCCGAGGCGATGTTCTCGCAGCTGTTCGAGGCCGGCGCCGACAGCATCACCGTGACCGAGGCCGCGAGCGGGCGCATCGTGCTCGCCAACGAAGGCTTCACCCGCCTCACCGGCATCCCGGTCGATGCGGCGCGCGGCCGCACTACGGTCGAGCTCGGCATCTGGGCCGAGGCCGGGCAGCGCAAGGGCTTCATCGATCGGCTGCTCGCTGAGCGCAGGGTGCGCGACTTTCCGATGCGGCTTGCGCGCGCCGACGGCGCGGTGCGCTCGGTCGTGCTGTCGAGCGCGCTGTTCGAGCTCGAGGGCACGCTCTACGCGGTGACGAGCGCGCGCGACGTGACGCAGACCGAGCAGGCGAGGCTGCAGTACGAAGCGATGTTCAAGAACGCATCGGTCGGCATCGCGTTCACGCGCGACCGCGTTTTCCAGCACGTCAATCCTCGCTTCGCCGAGATGCTCGGCTGGCCTCCGGAAGAGCTGGTCGGACAGCCGGGTGCGGTGGTCTGGCCTACGCCTGAGGACTACGCCGAGGTCGGGCGCCGCTATGGCCCGCTGCTCGCGCGCGGCGACGCGGTCGATTTCGAGGCGACGGTGCGCCGGCGAGACGGCACGACCTTTCTTGGCCGCATGCGCGCGCGTGCGATCGACCCGAGCGACCCGGCGGGCGGCGGCACGATCTGGATCGTCGAGGATGTGACCGAGCGGCGCGAATGGGAGCGGGCGCTCGCCGCGGCGCGCGACGAGGCCTGCGCCGCCAACCGTGCGAAGAGCGCGTTCCTCGCGAACACCAGCCACGAGATCCGTACGCCGCTGAACGGGCTGCTGGGCCTGGCACGGCTCGCGCTCGACCCGAAGGTCGGACGCGAGCAGCAGCGCGAATACCTGGAGCTGATCGCCGAAAGCGCGCAGTCGCTGGCGGCGATCATCTCCGACATCCTCGACCTGTCGAAGATCGAGGCGGGCAAGCTCACGCTCGACGAGGCCGACTTCGACCTGCGCGAGCTGCTCGACTCGACGTTCACCGCTTATCGCGCGCTCGCCTCGGAGCGCGGGCTCGCGTTCGAGCTCGTCGTCGATCCGGCGGTCGCGCGCTACGCGCGCGGCGACGCCGTGCGGATCCGCCAGATCCTCGGCAACTTCCTGTCCAATGCGATCAAATTCACGCTGCGCGGGCGCATCGAACTGCGCGTCGACGTGATGGGCGACGATGACCCGGCCGCGCAGCGCGTGCGCTTCGCGGTCGCCGACACCGGCATCGGCATCGCCGAGGACAAGGTTGCAAGCATCTTCGAGCCGTTCACCCAGGCCGAACAGTCGACCACGCGACGATATGGCGGCACCGGCATCGGCCTGACGATCTGCCGGCGGCTGGTCGAGGCGATGGGCGGGGAAATCCGGGTGCGCAGCGCTGTCGGTGACGGATCGGAGTTCTCGTTCGAGATCGCACTCCCACCATCCGATGAACCGATCGGCGCC
>JBKBSH010000267.1:0-3898 GCA_046291795.1 Burkholderiaceae bacterium
GGCAAACGACAGGCGCGCGAGTCGGCGCGAACGACTGCGACGGCTCGCGCACCGGCACCGCGCTACTTGGCTGCCGCGGCGTAGGCTTTCGCCGCTGCACGTCCGGCCGCGGCGATCTGCGCTTGCTGCGCAGGCGTGAGGATCGGCGGGCCCGCTTCGCCACCGTCTCCGTGTACGCCAAGACGGATCGCTTCGAGCAGTTCGGCCCGCACCTCGGCCCGCGTGCGCGTCGACGGCTGCGCGTCAGCCAGCGGACCGGGACTGGCCTCGCCGAACCAGCGCAGTTCGCCGCGCGCCAGCGCGGCGTCGCGCTCGGCGCGAACCTGCGCACGGGTCAAGCCGGCATCGGCTCGAGCGGAGCTGTCGTAGGCACGCACCGCCACGTTGCCGCCATCGGCGTACGCGGCCATCGACAGCGCGGCGAACGGAATGGCCAACAAGAGTTTCGTCTTCAACATCTTTCATCTCCTTCAGGCGCGATCGGATTGATCGGTACTGCACATCGCTTGCTTCGATCGATCGCGGTGTGCATGCCCATGGGTCGCGCTGCGTTCGCATTCCTTACCCGACGCGTGCAAATGCGCGCGTTGCGCGCGCGGTAAGAACGCAGCGGCAGAAGCGACGCGGTCGTGTGCGGGTTCGCGCCGGCGACGACGTTCGACGCGCCGCACGGGAAGCGATGTTCGTCGCGCGCGTGCCTGCGCAGCGACGGCGAGCCCGATTTCTGCAGCGTATTCGAAACAAGTCGCACACCGCGCCGACGCATTACCGCGTGCGCGCCGCCTGCCGTCCCGTCTTGCGCATTCGCGCGATCCGCAACGCCTCGCCTCGTCGCAGCGGTAAGCGACCGCGCCGCTCGCACGACACCACTACAGCGCGCTCGCTGCGTCGTGCGCGCGTTCGAGAAGGCAACGCCGAACAACCGAAAAGAGGAGAAAGTCCATGAACAAACCAAACCGTCCGCGCGCCATCGCGATCGGGGTCTCGCTCGCGGCAGCACTGCTGGCCGCCACCGGGCCGGCCGGCGCGCTGGAAGCCAAGATCTCGGGCCATGTCAACCGCGTGCTGATGGGCGTGGACGACGGCACCGAAACGAAGCTGTTCAACGCCGACAACATCAACTCGCAGACGCGTTTCCGTTTCACCGGAACGCAGGAAATCTGGACCGGGCTGAAGGCCGGCATTCTGTGGGAGGTGGGTTTCACGTCGAACCCTTCCAACGCGCTGAGCTTCACCAACCGAAGCGCCGCGGCAACGTTCAACGAGCGACACGTCGACGCGTTCCTGGTCGGCAACTGGGGCAAGCTGAGCCTGGGTCAGGGCGACGGCGCCGCCAACGGCGCGATGGAGGTCGATCTGTCGGGGACGGCCGTGATCAACTACTCGAGCCAGACCGACATCGGCGCCGCCTTCAATTTCCGCAACGGCGCGACGTTCGGTCCGACGATCGGCAGCACGATCGACAATCTGGACTTCGAAAGCCGTTACGACCGCCTGCGCTACGACACGCCGATGTTCGGGCCCGTGTATGTCGCGGTGAGCTTCGGCACGAAGGGCAACGCCAACGTGACCGAAGTGGCCGGCTGGTACAGCAGCGCGCTCGGAGGCGGCAAGCTGGCTGCGGCACTGGGCTGGTCGCGTCGCGAGGCCGGCGGCGCAACGGGCAACGAGGACACCGTCGGCGGGTCGATCTCATGGCTCGCCGCCAATGGCCTGAACCTGACGCTGGCCTACGCCAACCGCGACAACGACAACCCGCTCGACGCGGAGAAGAAATACGTCTACGGCAAGCTCGGCTACAAGGCCGGCCTGCACGCCGTTTCGGTCGACTACGGCCGCGGCAAGGATTTCGGCGTCTCTGGACGCGACTCCAGCGTCTTCGGCATCGGTTACGTCTACACGCCGAGGAACTGGATCGAGTTGTACGCCGGCGCCAAGCGTCACAGCCTGGATCAGCCGGGTACCAGCTTCGACGACGTGACCTTCCTGATGGCCGGCACGCGCATCAAGTTCTGATGGCCGATGCACTCTCCCGCTGAGTATCCGCGGCAACGCGCGAACGCATGGGTTCGCGCAGCGGCGTTCGTGCTGACCGGCATGCTCGGCGCCTGCGCCGGCACGCCGTTTCAGTACCGCTCGCCCACCGAGATCCCGGAAGGCCCCGGCCTGCTCACGGGAGAGCGCGGCGCGTTCGTTCTGCGCGGCGCCGAGCCGTCCGCGCCCGCGGCCGCACAGCGCGCGGAACCCGCCTCGAATGCCGACTTCGACGAGTTCGACGCGTATCGAAGTTTCCGGCGCGCGAAGTCCGAGCGTTCGGCCGAGTACCGCGAATTCCTCGAGTGGTTGCAGTGGAAGCGCTATCGCGAGTGGAAGAGCGAGCGGGGGCGCAAGGCGCAGTGACTGCGCGCCCGCGGGCGTCGGGCGCGGTGCTCAGGCGACGATCGCCGGCAACTCGGCCAGCGAGCGGACGACCGCGTCGGGACGCCCGGGCAGCCGCTCCGCGCGCTGCCCGTAGCGGTTGCACCAGACGACGCGCATGCCGAAAGCGGAAGCCGCATACGCGTCCCACGCGTTCGACGACTGGAAGGCGATCGCCGCGGCGGGCATGCCGAGCCGATCGACCGCGAGTTGATATACGCGCCGGTGCGGCTTGTAGACGCCGACCTCCTCGACCGACAGCACCGCGTCGAGCACGTCCGTCAGACCGGCCGCGCGCACCGCCGCGGAAAGCATCGCCGGTGTACCGTTCGAAAGGATCGCCGTGACCAGTCCGCGCGACTTCAGCTCGCGCAGCGTCGCCGGGACTTCGGGAAACGCCTCGAGCGTCAGGTACAGGTTCATCAGGCGCGCGCGCAAGGCGGGCGACGCCAGGCCGAGTGCATCGAGCGCGTAATCGAGCGCGTCGCCGGTCACCTGCCAGAAGTCGGCGTGCCGGTCCTGCAGCGCGCGCAGCCACGTGTACTGCAACTGCTTGTCGCGCCACAGTGCGGTCAGCGCATCCACCCGGTCGCCGAGCGCGTCGCGGCAGCGCGCCGCGGCCGACGCGAAGTCGAACAGCGTGCCATACGCGTCGAACACGCAGGCGCGCACCCCGTCGATTCTCGTGCGCATCGTTCGCTCCTCGCCGGCGGCACCTGTCGTGGCGCGCCGGTCATCGACGGCAAGCATGCGCGCGCCGAGCGATGGCGGCAATGCCGGCCGACGCGCGGCGCCAGAACCGGCGCGTAACGCCGCTTGTAATGATTGCGCCGGCTCCGCGACCTAGATTGCAGCGGCCCGGTGAGCCGGCGGTCTCGCATCGCCTCCCCCGCTGCCTTCGTTCAGTCCGATCGTGATCGCGAAAAGGAGGAGTCGTCATGCAAACCGCAACGCTTCGGCTACGCAAGAGTGCATCCGCCATGATGTCGGCGGGCGTACTGTCCGTTGGCCTGTGCGGCGCGCCCGGCCTGGCGCTGGCCGCGTGTGCGCCCTGTGCGCCGAAAACGCGCAAGGCCGGTCAGGTCAATCCGTGTGCGGCAAAGAACCCCTGCGCCGCAAAAAACCCCTGCGCGGCCGCCAATCCATGCGCCGCGAAAAATCCCTGCGCCGCCGTCAATCCGTGCGCGCTCAAAGCCGTGAAGCGGCCGGCGGGCTACAAACCGTACCGCGGCAAGTCCGCCGAGCTGATCGCCACGGGCAAGGCGCTGTTTGCGGATACGAAGCTCAGCACCAACGGGCTGTCGTGCAACACCTGCCATCAGAACTACGCCGCCTACCAGCCGACCTTCGCCAAGCCCTACCCGCACGCCGTGGCGATGGCGAAGGACATGGGATTCAAGCAGGTGCACGCCGACGAGATGGTCCAGCTGTGCATGGTGCAACCGATGGCGGCCAAGCCGCTCGCATGGAACTCGAAGGA
>JBKBSH010000268.1:0-3873 GCA_046291795.1 Burkholderiaceae bacterium
GGGCGATCAGTTCGAACTCGTTCATTCGAGCGTGGGATCGGGACGGCGCCCCGGACGGCCGCGGCTCGCACCGGTGTCCGCACGAAGCGGGCGGACTCACTCCCGACGCACGCGCTCCGGGGCTCGACCGCACTCGTCGGGCCGCAGCGCCGCCGCGACCTTGTCGAGCACGCCGTTGACGTACTTGAAGCCTTCGGTGCCGCCGAAGCTCTTGGCCAGTTCGACCGCTTCGTTGATCACGACGCGGTACGGGATCTCGACCCGGTGCTTCAGTTCGTAAGCGCCGATCAGCAGGATCGCGTGCTCGACCGGCGACAGCTCCTTCAAGTCGCGGTCGATGAAGCGTGCGAACTCGACGCGCAGCGAATCGGCGCCTGCGGTCGCGCCGTGCAGGATCTCGCGGAAGTGCGCGACGTCGGCCTTGTCGAAGCCTTCGCTTTCCATCAGATGGCCTTCGATCGCGGCCACGTCGTGCCCGCCGACCAGCCACTGATACAGGCCCTGCAGCGCGTACTCGCGCGCGCGCCGGCGCGCGCTGCGCCCGCCGCTGCGGGGTTTGACGGCTTCTCGTGCGCTCATACCGGCTAACGCTCGTCGTCGAACGCCTCTTGCGCGTCGTCGCCGCCTTCTTCGAGCGCCCACATCAGGTTGGCCATTTCGACCGCCACGCGCGCGGCATCGCGGCCTTTCTCGAAGACGCGCTCGCGCGCCTGATCTTCGGTATCGGTGGTCAGGATCGCGTTGGCCACCGGAACGCCGTAGTCGTGCGCCACCCGCGCCACGCCGCGGGCCGACTCGTTGGCGACGACCTCGAAGTGATACGTGTCGCCGCGGATCACGCAACCGACGGCGATCAGCGCATCGAAATCGCCGGTCGCGGCGAGTTTGGCCAGCGCCACCGGCGCTTCGAGCGCGCCAGGCACCGTCACGTGCGTGATGTCGTCCTCGTCGACGCCGAGCTCGGCGAGCTCGTCGAGGCAGGCGCGCGCGAGCGCCTGCCCGGCCCACTCGTTGAAGCGCGACTGCACGATGCCGATCCGCAGGCCTTCGCCGTCGAGGTCGGGAGCGATGAAATCGATCGCCATGGCGTCCTAGTCCTCGAGATAGCCGGTGACGTGCAATCCGAAGCCCGTCATCGATGGCATCTTGCGCGGGCGCGCGAGCAGCTTCATCGTGCCGACGTTCAGATCGCGAAGGATCTGCGCGCCGATGCCGTAGGTGCGCAGATCCATCTTGGCCGCCCGCGGCGCGGGCAACCTGCCGGCGTCGATGTCGGCGAGCGCGCCGAACTTCTCGAACAGCCGGTCGACCGGCTCGGCGCAGTTCAGCAGGATCAGCACGCCGGCTTCGGCCTGCGCGATGCGCGCGAGCGCTTTGCCGAACGGCCACGAGTGCACGCTGACCTCGGTGTCGATCAGGTCGAGCACGGACGTCGGCTCGTGCACGCGCACCAGCACTTCGCGCTGCGGATCGACCACTCCCTTGACGAGCGCCAGATGCGGCGCGCCGCACGGCGCATCGCGGTACGCGACGAGCTCGAACTCGCCGGCGAACGTGCGCACGCGGCGTGCGCCGACGCGCTCGATCAGCGATTCGGTCGCCGCGCGGTAATGGATCAGGTCGGCGATCGTGCCGATCTTCAGCCCGTGCTGCTGCGCGAACGGGATCAGGTCCGGCAGCCGCGCCATCGTGCCGTCGTCGTTCATGATCTCGCACAGCACGGCCGCGGGCGTCAGCCCCGCCATGCGCGCCAGATCGCAGCACGCCTCGGTGTGGCCCGCGCGCATCAGCACGCCGCCCGGCTGCGCGACCAGCGGGAACACATGCCCCGGCTGCACGATGTCCTCGGGCTTCGCGTCCGGGCGCGTCGCGACGCGGATCGTGTGTGCGCGGTCGGCCGCGGAAATCCCGGTCGACACGCCTTCGGCCGCCTCGATCGCGACCGTGAAGTTGGTCCCGTGCACGCTGCGGTTGTTCTGCGCCATCGGCGCGAGCCGCAGCCGCTGCGCGTGCTCGGCGGTGATCGGCATGCAGATCAGCCCGCGCCCGTACTTGGCGAGGAAGTTGATCTTCTCGGGGGTCACGAAGTCGGCGGCGAAAATCAGGTCGCCTTCGTTCTCGCGGTCCTCGTCGTCGACCAGCACGACGATGCGGCCGTTGCGGATCTCCTCGACGATTTCCGGGACCGACGCGATCGGCGATTTGGGGGGAGACGACGGGGAAGGAACGGCTTGCAGCATCACGACCTCCGCACCGGGCGGAAAGGAACGCGGATTCTACGCGCGCCCTACCGCTGGCCGAACGCGATTTCGCCGAAGATCGGCGCGACCCCGCGCGGCAGCGCACGCCAGTACTGCCGCGGCGCCTGCACGGTGCCGCCGAGCGCGGCGGCGGCGTGCCACGGCCAGCGCGGGTCGTAAAGGAACCCGCGTGCGAGCGCGACCATGTCGGCGCGGCCTTCGGCGACGATCGCTTCGGCCTGCGCGGGTTCGGTGATCAACCCCACCGCGATCGTCGGCAGCCCGGTCGCGTGCCTCACCGCTTCGGCGAACGGCACCTGGTAGCCGGGGCCGAGCGCGATTTTCTGACGCGGCGACACACCGCCGCTGGACACGTCGATCCAGTCGCACCCGCGCGCCTTCAACTGCCGCGCGAGTTCGATCGTCTGCTCGAGCGTCCAGCTTTCCTCGCCGTCGAGCCAGTCGGTCGCCGACACGCGCACGCCGACCGGCTTCGAAGCCGGAAATGCCGCGCGCACGGCGTCGAACACTTCGAGCGGGAAGCGCATGCGGTTGGCGGGCGACCCGCCGTACTCGTCGTCGCGCCGGTTGGCCACGGGCGACAGGAACTCGTGCAGCAGATAGCCGTGCGCCATGTGGATCTCGATCGCGTCGAAGCCGAGCCGCTCGGCGCGGCGCGCCGCTGCGGCATACGCCTCGCGCAGCCGTCGCAGGTCGTCGCGCGTCAATGCGCGCGGCGGCGTCTCGCCTTCGGCGTGGGGGATCGCCGACGGCGCTTCCGCGATCCAGCCGCCTCGTTCGAGCGGGATCTGCCGGCCGCCGTTCCACGGCTCCCAGCTCGACCCTTTGCGCCCCGCGTGCGCAAGCTGGATCGCGAGCCGGACGGGCGAGACCGCCCGCACCATCGAAACGACGGACGCGAGCGCCGCTTCGTTCGCGTCGGACCACAGCCCGAGGCAGCCGGGCGTGATGCGCGCCTCGGGGGTGACCGCGGTCGCCTCGACGCACAGCAGCCCCGCGCCCGAAAGCGCGAGCGAGCCGAGGTGCGCGTGATGCCAGGCCGTCGCGCTGCCGTCGCGCGCCGAGTACTGGCACATCGGCGACACCATGATGCGGTTGGGCAGCGTCAGGTCGCGGAAGGCGATCGGTTCAAAGAGTCTGGCCATGGATGGCGCGGGGCGTCGGTTGAATTCGATGGTCGATCAAAGATGCGCGGCGTAAACGCTGAGGTTCCACACGTTGTGGACGACGATCGGCAACACGAGGCTGCCGGTGCGCGCGCGCAGCCACAGATACAGCAACGCGGCCGGGGCGACGCCGAAGGCGGTGCCGGGCGAGAGACCGTGCGCGGCGACGAAGCCCGCGGTGACGACCACGCCGCCCCAGCCGAACTGCGCGCCGCCGATCGTCCGGCGCGCCGCGAAGGCGCGGTCGGCGAGCGCCAGCAGCACGCCGCGAAACGCGATTTCTTCCGCGAGCCCCGGCACGGTCGCCTGATAGAGCCAGGTCTCCAGCGGCACGCCCGGAAGCCGAAAGCGCGACAACGTCATCGCCGCGTAGTTCACCGCGAGCACCGGCAGGGCCACGAGCAAGGCCGCGCGCAACGAACCCGACCGCTGCGACCAGGTGAAGC
>JBKBSH010000269.1:0-3869 GCA_046291795.1 Burkholderiaceae bacterium
AGCGGGCTTTCATCCCGGCGAAGCCGAGCTGACCCGCCGCCGCTACGTCGCCGCCTGCCTGCTCGACGATGCGCGCGATCTGGCGGGGCGCGATCCGACGATGAGCGAGCTGCTGCTCGGGCAGGCGCTCGCCGCGATGGTCGACTACGCCTTCGCCGCGCGCGCCCAGTGGCTGCCGCCCCCGAAGGCGCGCGCGGCGATGCTGATGAAGCTCGATCCGGCAGGCGCCACGCTGCTCGCCGCCGGACTGCGCGACAACGACCTCGCGGGCCGGCTGCGGATGGCCGAGCGTCTGGCCGACCGGCTGCTCGGCGTGCGCGGATGCTTCGACTGGATCGGACCGCGCGAGCCCGCGATTTCGTCGGGTCTGTAGCGCCGGGACAATCCGCGCCGGTCTTCGCATCGCCGCTGCCCGTGCCTTCGACGCCCGCCCTGTTGCTGCGCACCGCGTCCGCATTCGCGGCCGTCGCCCTGCTGTGCGGCGCCGTCGTCGTGTCGTGCGCGGGCGACGTGCCGGGCCGCGGCACGCCCGGCACGCGGCCCGCCAGCCGCGCGCTCGGTCAATGGACGCCGCTGGCGAACGTCGACACCTGCACGGCGAAGTTCCACGACACGTTCTTCGTCGTCGGCCCGGACGGCAAGCGCTATCCGACCTGGCACCGCCCCGAGGAAGTCGACCCCGCGACCGGCGCGCGCTGCACGTTCGGCCACGACCACGGCATGGATCCGCGCGGCTCACGCCTCTGGTTCGACCTGCAGCGCCACTTCGCGTACGACGCCGACGGCAGCGGTGCGATCGACGATGCGGAACTGGCCGCGAGCGGGATCCCGTTCGGTTACGTCGCAGAGCAGCTCGAAGGCACCGGCACGCCGCGGCTCGAGGCGCACACTGGATACAAGGTCATCTACGCGAACGACGTGCCGCGCACGCGCCTCGTCGACGGGCGGCCGCAGACGTTCGACGTCGGCTGCGATCTGTTCGCCGCGTTCCAGCAGGGCACCTCCGACGCCGACGCGTTCGCAGCCAACCTGCATTCGGTGACCTACGCGATCGACTGCGCGAGCGGCGCGGCGCGAACGCAGTATCCGGTCAAGCTGATCGCCAGCGCGATGGCGACCTACGGCAACCCCGGCGGGTTCACGATCTTCGTCGACGGGCAGCCGGCGCAGCAGCCCGCAGGCACCGCGTCGCCGCCGAATTCGCCGGCGGGCGGCACCGAGCTGGGGCGCCAGATCCCGACCTTCGATCGGGTCGCCGCCGACGTCTTCGTGCCCGTCGGGCAGACGTCGAATTACGACGCCGCGCTGGCGGAACGCTGGGACACGCGCATCGCGCTGCGCCGCGCCGACGGGAGCGTGCTCGCGACCATCGATCCCGGCTTCACGGTGTTCGCGCCGCCGCGCTACTTCGACGCCCATCGCGGGCTCGCGCGCACGATCGAGATCTGCTACGGCGGGTTGAATGCGGCGGGCCAGTTCGTCACCGATCCGCTGCAGGCGGCAACGATCGTGCGCCGGGCGCGCGGCGGCGTCTGCGCAACGGTGGCGCCGAACGGGCCGGCCACGCCGCTCGACCGGCGCATCGCGTTCGACGATCCGGCGAGCCCGTTCAACGCGTGCCGGCGCGACGCGATCTTCCGCGACAACCTCTTGCGCAACGGCGGCGGCGCGACGATCTGGTACACGGACGCGTTCGGCGCCGGCGGCCGCACCGCGGCCTTCGCCGGATCGGTCAAGCAGTTCGTCGCGAGCGCGACCGTCGACACCGTACTGCTCGCGGAAGCGAGGGCGACCGTGCCTTTCTGTCAGGCCGCGTCGGTGCACGCGCCCAACTGAGCGGCGCGGCGGCGGGCGTCAGACGATCGTCTGCAGCGCGTCGGTGGCGGCGAGCGCCTGCAGCAGTGCGGCGTTGACCTGCGCGAGCGAAAGGTCCAGCGCCGCGGCGTGCTCGCGCACCGCGCCGCCGTCTTCCAGCGCGAGCGCCAGCTCCAGATACGGGGCGTAGGGGCCGGCGCGCTCGCGCAGGGCATCGCGCACCGCGGGCGGCAGCGGCAGTTCGTCGAACAGCCGCGCCATCGACTGGCCGGTGATTCTGTCGAGCAGCGAAAACGCGCCGACGACGAAACACTCGTCGCGAACGCCGGGCTTCGCACCCGTCGCCGCGGCCAGGTTTTCCATGCAGAAGCCGCGCGCGACCGCGGTGTAGACCTGCGGCAGCGCCTTGCTCTCCTTCGACGCGATCACCATCAGCAGCACCAGCCATTTGACGAGCCGCTTGTAGCCGAGCAGCGCGATCGCCTGCCCGAGCGAAGCCACGGGCGCGGCGCGGATGAACGCCGGGCTGTTGGCGAGCGTCAGCAGCAGATACGCGAGCACGGGCTCGGCGCGGAAAGCGCGTTCGAGCTCGGCGACGTCGGCGTCGCCCTGCACGAGCCGGATCAGCTCGAGCACGGCCTTGTGCGTCGGTTGCAGCGCGCCGGCCGGTCGGACGGGTGCGTCCGCCAGCGGCCAGCCGACGACCGCGTGCGCACCGGCCTTCAGCATCGACTCGGCCTGCGCGCGGGTGTCGGCGCCGAGCGCCAGCAGCGCCACATCCTTCGGCGGCGGGCCGTGGGTCGAAGCATCGGCGACGACATACTGGAACAGCGGCAGCTTGTCGCGCGCGACGGCCGCGCGATCTTCGACGCGCAGGGCGAGCCGAACGCCGTGCCGCTGCACGTCGAACAACAGGCGCATCCGTTCGGCGTCGGCCAGATCGGCCTGCGCGACCTCGAGCAGCACGTTGCGCGGCGGTCGCAGGCTCGCCAGCGAAGCGTCGATGGCGATGTCCATCGGCGCGAGCAGCACCAGGCCGTGCGGAAACGACGTGCTGCCGTCCACGGCGAAACCCGCCAGTACGCCGGCGAGCAGCGCCGCCAGCGGCGGCGACTCCGCCCCCTGCACGCGGCGCAACGCGAGCCGGAAGCCGATCGGCCGCGCATCGCGCGCGACGATCGCGCTCCACGCCGGCGTCACCGCGCCCAGGTGCGCCGGCTCGCCCGGGTTGTCGCGTCGCTGAGGGGGCAATTCGAACACTGCGGGTCTCTCCAAGGGCGGCGCTCGCCTTCGCAAGCCGATGCGCGCCGCCCTGGCTGTTACTCGGCAGCGCGGCGCCGGGCTTGAGCCCGCGATCACGCGAACGGGTCAGTACCCCGGACGTCGAGGCGAGCGGCGCGCCGGGCGCACGCGCGCCGCGTGAGACAATCCCGCGCCGCCCTGGGCGTCGATCCCGCCTGCGCGCCGGCGCGCGCGCCTTCCCCGATGCTGCTGTTCGCTTCGACGATCCTGCTGTCCGCGTTCCTGCTGTTCCTGGTGCAGCCGATCATCGCCAAGCAGATCCTGCCGTGGTTCGGCGGCACCTCGGCCGTGTGGACGACCTGCATGGTGTTCTTCCAGGTGCTGCTGCTGGCGGGCTACGCGTATTCGCATTTCGTCACGCGGCGGCTCGCGCCGCGACGGCAGGCGCTGTTGCACGTCGCGCTGCTCGCCGCAAGCCTCGCCTTCCTGCCGATCATCCCGCGCGAGTCGCTGAAGCCCGCCGGCGAGGACGACGCCGCGCTCGCGATCATCGTGTTGCTGGCGGCGACGATCGGCCTGCCCTACTTCCTGCTGTCGACGACCGGTCCGCTGGTGCAGAAGTGGGTCGCGCACCGCTTCCCGGAGAAGACCGTCTATCGGCTCTTCGCGCTGTCGAACTTCGGCTCGCTGGTCGGACTGCTCGCGTTTCCGTTCGCGATCGAACCGTTCGCCACGTCGGCCGTGCAGTCGTATGTCTGGAGCGGCGCGTACGCGCTGTTCGTCGCCGCGTGCGCGGCGACGGCCTGGCAGTC
>JBKBSH010000270.1:0-3847 GCA_046291795.1 Burkholderiaceae bacterium
GGCCTCGACCGGAAAACCGCCACCGAAGCCGACATCCGCAAGGCGTATGCGGAGCGTCTGAAAGTCACCCGGCCGGAGGATGACCGGGCGGCGTTCATGGCGCTGCGCGAGGCGTTCGAGCGCGCGCGGCAGCGCTCGCGTGGCGATGCGCGTGAGCACGCCGTACGTGGTGCCGGCGAAGTTGGCCATGCCGGCTGCGCCGTTGTTGATCACGAAGCCGCGTTCGAAGGCCTTGAGCGCCGGCGCGCAGGTGTGGCTGCACGCGTAGCCGTCGACCGCGCCGAGCGCCAGCGCCCCGGAGAGTTCGTCGGCGCGGGCGTCGTTGTGCAGGCTGTCGTGCGCGAAGCGCCAGCCGGCGAGCGCCCAGGCGTCGCCGTGAACGATCGCGATGCGCGCGTCGCCGACCTGCGCCACCGCATGCATCGGCAGCTCGGCCAGCCGCCGCCGCGAACGAAAGCCGTCTTCGCACGACGCGCACGCGACCGCGCGCAGCCGCGCGGCGATCGCGTTGCTGCGCTCGACGTCGTCGTCGGGCACCGATTCGGGATACGCGCAGCCGCAGCCGGCCGCGTCGTCGTCGGCTGCGATCTCGGTCTCGACGTTGCCGCGCAGCGCCACGTGCGCCAGCACGCGCCGCTGAATCTCCGCATACAGACCCGTCTCGGCGTCGAACCAGTGGAAGTCGCCGTTGAACACGAGGGTGGGCGGTTTGCGCTCGCACGCGGCCATCGCGTCGATCGCATCGAGCGCGTACGGGTTGCCGTACAGCCCGCCGATCGCGTACAGCGCCTCGGTGGCGATCTCCGGCGGCCGCGCGAACACGCGCGGCGAGTAGCCGTAATGCGGCGGGCAGAGCCGGCCGGCGGGTCCGGATCGCGGATTGCGGATCGCGGATCGCGCTCGCTTCATCGGCTCGCGCGGGTCCCGGCGCGGCCGTACGCTGTCGCGCTGCGCAGCGCGACCGGCAGAAGGAAGCCCGCGGTGCACAGCGCGAGCCCGTACGCGTTGGCGCCGAGCAGCAGCGCGTACTTGCCGTTGCCGATCGCCCAGCTTGCCGGCAGCACGCCGGCGGCGAGCGCGAAGCCGATCGCGATGCCGGTCCAGAAGCTCAGATGGAAGCTCCACGGCGAGCGGTCGGCCCAGCGGTGCAGCAGGAACACCGGCGCCAGCCCCATCACCATCGTGCCGCTGATGGTCGTCGCCTTCAGGATGTCGGTGCCGGCGACCATCGGCAGGTTGCCGACGACGGCGATCGCGACCATCGCCACCATGCCGACGCGGATCGCGCGCGGCGCGTCGAGCGTATGTCCGGCCAGCAGCGGCAGCTCGCGGCCGACCGACTTCGCCACCGACGAGAAGGTCGAGTCGAGCGTGGAGCCCGCTGCCGAGATCATCACCACGCTCATCAGGAACAGCGCGCCGAGCCCGAGCGCGCCGGCGACCGCCGCGGGCACGTTGTCGCCCGGCGCGATGCCTTCGAGCCGCGCGTGCACGCCGACCAGGCTGAAGCCGAGGATGCAGACGAAACCGAGCACGCCGGCGACGACGAAGGCGCGCAGCATCGACCGCTCGCGCGTGATGAAGCCGCGGTCGGTCAGCACGGGGTCGTGGAACGGATAGCTCAGTACCTGCAGTGCGGCGACCAGGATCAGATCGACGCCGCCGGCGAGCGTGAATTCACCGGTCGCGAGCAGCGTACCGGTGCCGTGGCGCGGCAGCACGACGAGCAGCGCGAACGCGGCGAAGACGACGAACAGCGCGGCCTGGATCACGTCGGTGAAGATCGAGCTGCGCAGTCCGCCCTTCAAGCTGTAGACGAGCGTCGCCGCGGTGAACAGCAGCGCGGCGCCGATGAACGCGCCCGATCCCGCCGGGCCGTAGTAGCCGCCGACCACCGCGGTGTTGCTCCACACTTCGTTGTATAGCCGGATCAGGATCGCCGCGCTGAACGCGAGCGCCGCCAGCCTGCCGTACTTCGACGTCAGGAACTGCACCAGCCCCGTTGCCGCGTAGCGCGTGCGCAACCGGTAGATCACGACGCCCGCGAGCGGGATCGACAGCCAGTAGGTCGCGTAGGCGAGCCCGCCGACCACGCCGTGCGCGGCGCCGAGGTTGGCCGCGTTGGTGATCGACTTGGCGAAGATCCACGAGATGAAGATGCTCAGCATCAACGCCCACTCGCTCGCCGCGCGGCCGTGTTCGTCGGTGCCGGCGAAAAACGCCGACACCGTGCGCGCCTGCGGCGACACCGCGTACATCGCCGCGCCGTACACGATCAGGAAGCCCCAGAACGCGAATCCGAAGACAAGCTCGGTCTGCACCGCGCCGCCTCCGCGTCAACCGAGAGCGCCGCCGCAGCTCGATCCCTGCCCGGCGGTGCAGCCGTAGCAGTGATCGGCGACGACGATCGGGTTGTCGGTGAGGTCGAGTTCGAGCCAGTCCGCCAAGTGCAACCGGCCGTGCCCGCTGCCGCCCTCGCGCAGCGGCAGGCCGAGCATCTGGTGGAAGTCGCAGTCGTACAGGAAACCCTGCCAGTCGACCGAGACCAGCGTGCGGCACATCACGTGCTCGAGATTCTCGGGACGGTGCGCCGACCGCAGCAGCGCCATGTAGTCGCGAAACTCGCCCTTGCTGATCAGCGTGGAACCGAAGCGCGCGATCGGCATGTTCGCCAGCGCGTAAAGGCGCGTGAACACGATGCCGTAGCGATCGCCGAGCTGCCTGCGGTAGTCGGCCTCGAGCTTGCGCTGGTCCGGCGGCAGCGCCGGGCCCTGCGGGTTGTAGACGAGCGAAAGCGGCAGCCGCTCTTCGCGTCCGTAGCCGAGCGCATTGAGCCTGCGCAGGGCGTGCACGCTTTTCTCGAACACGCCTTTGCCGCGCTGACGATCGACGTTGTCTTCCAGGTAGCACGGCAGCGACGCGACGATCTCGACCTCGCTGGCGGCGAGGAATTCGGCCAGATCCTCCTGCCCGGGCTCGGCGAGGATCGTCAGATTGCAGCGGTCGATCACGTGGACGCCGCGCGCCCGGGCCTGCCGCACCAGATCGCGGAAGTGCGGGTTCAGCTCCGGCGCGCCGCCGGTGATGTCGAGCGTGCGGATGTCCTTGGCGGTCAGCACGTCGAGCACGAGATCGATCGTCTCGCGGCTCATCTGCTCGGTGCGGTTGGGCCCCGCGTTGACGTGACAATGCACGCAGCTCTGGTTGCAGGTGTAGCCGAGATTGACCTGCAGTGTTTCGACGGCGCGGCGACGGATCGGCGGGAAGTCGGTGGCCTTCAGCAGCGGCAGGGTGGCGTGCATCGCGTGGTTCTCCAAGTTCGACAGCGAATCGTTCAGGCTTCGCCGCGGGCGGGATAGTCGTTCTTCAGCACGTAGTCGATCGCCGACAGGATCTGCGGCAAGTGCGGCCGCGCAAACGGCATCGACTGCACGCTCGCGAAGTACGCGCTGCCGTCGGGCCGGATCAGGAACACGCCCGGCTCGGCGAACTTCGGCGGCTCCTCGACGCCCGTGGACGTCTTGCCGCGACCGGTCGATATATACAGGCCCCAGCTGCGGGCCGTTTCGATCGACAGGCCGTAGCCGACGGCGAGCGCGTCGAGCTTGCCGTCGCGAACGGTCTGCGCCGCGCGGACGGCGTCGTCGGTGCTGACGGCGACGACCTCCACGCCGCGTTGTTCGAATTCCGCCACGAGCCGATTCAACTCGGTCAAGTAACCCCGGCAGATCGGGCAGTGCGCGCCGCGGTAGAACACGATGAGGCTGAAGTGGGCGGGATGGCGGTCCGCGAGCGCCCAGCGGCCGTGCCCGACCGTCGGCACATCCAGTCGTGGAGCGGGTTGTCG
>JBKBSH010000271.1:0-3842 GCA_046291795.1 Burkholderiaceae bacterium
GGGGTCGCGCCGTTCGAGCACGTTGACGCCATGCTCCCAGTTGCCCTGCGGCACGACGCCGTACAGCCGCGCTGCGGCCTCGGCGTCTTCGCCGAGCACGGCGCTGAATTCGTCGGCGGTCCACACGTAGAATTTTCCTTCGACGCCCTCGGAATCGGCATCCTGCGCCGAGCCGAAGGCGGCCGGTGCGTCGCGCGGATGCATCTCGCGCGCCAGCCATGCGAGCGTGTCCTCGGCGACGAAGCGCAACCGCTCGTCGCCGGCGAGCTTGTATGCGCCGACATAGGCGCGCACGAGCTGCGCGTTGTCGTACAGCATTTTTTCGAAGTGCGGGACGTGCCAGCGCGCGTCGGTCGAGTAGCGCGCGAAACCGCCGCCGACGTGGTCGTAGATGCCGCCGGCGGCCATCTGTTCGAGCGTTGTGACCAGCATCGAGCGCGCGCGCGCATCGCCGCATGCGGCGAGCGCAAGCAGGTACTGAAGCAACGGCGCCTGCGGAAACTTGGGCGCGTCGCCGAAGCCGCCGTGCTTCGAATCGAAGCGGCGCTCGAGCTGGGCGAGCGCCCGCGCGTGCAGGTCGCCGCCGGGCGCCTGCCGCGGCGGCGGCGCGCCTTCGCGCAGATGGTCGAGCAGCGCCTGCGCGTGCGCTTCGATCTCGGCGCGTCGCATGCTCCAAGCGTCGCGCACCGCGCGCAGCACGTCGGCGAACGCGGGCATGCCGAGCCGCGGCTGCGGCGGATAGTAGGTGCCGCCGTAAAACGGCTTCAGATCCGGCGTCAGGAACATGTTCATCGGCCAGCCGCCGTGCCGCGCCATCGCCTGCAGCGCGCTCATGTACACGTGATCGACGTCGGGCAACTCTTCGCGGTCGACCTTGATCGGGACGAAGCCTTCGTTCAGAAGCCGCGCGATCGCCTCGTCCTCGAAGCTCTCGCGCTCCATCACGTGACACCAGTGGCAGGTCGCGTAACCGACCGACAGGAAGATCGGCTTGTCCTCGGCGCGCGCCTTGGCGAACGCTTCCTCTCCCCACGGATACCAGTCGACCGGGTTGTGCGCGTGCTGCAGCAGATACGGACTCGTCTCGCGTGCGAGGCGGTTGGTGAAACGGTGCGGGTCGGACATGTGCGCTCCTGGGCCGACCGAATCATCGCACCGTGTCGACGTGCGGGGACGAATTCCTTTCCGTCGACGGGGCCGAGCCGACGCAGCGCGCGCCCGGCGCTCGTCGAGTCACCCTCCAAGCCAATGCTTTCTTGCGCGCTGCGCCGCCGCGCTCGCCTTCGGATCGACGGTCAGCGTGAACTTCGGCGGCGGCTGCGTGGCGAGTTCGACTTCGAAGCGCATCAGTTCGTCGCGCCGGAAGGCGAGCACCTCGACCGCATCGCCCGGGTGATAGCGCGCGAGCAGCGTATCGACGTTCGACGGCTTCACCCGCAGCCCGTCGATCGCGACCAGCGTGTCGCCCGCCGACAAGCCCGCGGACTGCGCGGGCGAGGCGTCGAACACGTTCGCAATGCGGCAGTCGCCGTCGGCGTTCGACGTCTTGACACCCAGCAGCGCGAAGTGCGGCGGATCGACCGCGGCGCGCTTGTCGACGCGAACGCCGAAAGGCGCGAGCAGCGCCTCGAAGTCCGGGTCGCGCGAGCCTTCGGTCCATTCGCGGAAGTGGCGTGCGAGCTTCAGCCCCGTCGCCTCCTCCGCCGCTTCCGCGATCTCGCCCTCGGCCACGCCCGCGTACGCGGTGCCGGCTCTCCGGCAGCGCTTCCACAGCAGCCGCATCACGTCGTCGAGCGATCGATCGCCCGCGGTTTCGTGGCGGATCGTCAGGTCGAGCGCCGCGGCGACGAGCGCGCCCTTCTGGTAGTAACTGACCACGCTGTTGGGCGAGTTCTCGTCCTGCCGGTAGTACTTGATCCATGCATCGAACGAGCTTTCGGCGAGCGTCTGCTTCAGCCGGCTCGTTCGCTGCATCACCGTCGTCATCGTCCCGGCGAGGGTGTCCAGATACTGCGCCTCCGTGATCAGCCCGGCGCGGGCGACCAGCAGGTCGTCGTAGTAAGACGTGAAACCCTCGACCGCCCACAGCAGCCGCGTGTAGTTCTCCCGTGCGAGGTCGTAGGGGACGAAGGCGGCGGGGCGGATCCGCTTGGCGTTCCACGCATGGAAATACTCGTGGCTCGCCAGCCCGAGGAACTTGCGGTAGCCGTCGGTCGGGTCCTTCATGCCTGCGTACGGCAGCTCGTCGCGCCGGCATACGAGCGCGGTCGAGTTGCGGTGCTCGAGCCCGCCGTGGCCTTCGCCGAGCGCGGTCGTCAGGAACGCATAGCGCGTGAACGGTGCCTGCTTCGTGCGCGGCTCGAACAGCTCGACGTGCCGCGCGCACAGCCTGGCGAGATCCGCGGTCAGCCGTTTGAGGTCCAGCTTCGGCACGCGACCGGTGATCGCGATCTCGTGCGGCACGTCGAGCACGTCGAACGTGCCGCGGACGAACGTGCCCATCTCGACCGGGCAGTCGATCAGCTCGTCGTAGCCGGCGGCGATGTAGGTGCCGAAGGCGCCGTAGCGTGTTCCGCGCGCGGGCGCAAGCCCCGTTGCGACCTTCCATTCGGCGTAGCGTCTGCCCGCCGGCGGCAGCAGGTCGACGAGGCAGTTGTCCTGCTCGTGCCCGATGGCAAGCAGAAAGACGCTCGTGCCGTTGAAGAACGCGTGCGTCTCGTCCAGATGCGCGCCGCGCACCGACAGATCCCAGGCGTAGACCTCGTAGGCGACGGTGAGCGGCCCGCGCGCCGGCGCGGCGCGCCAGGTGTGCTTGTCGAGCTTCTCGATGTCGAGCTTGTCGTCGCCCGCGAGCGCGGTGACTCGCACGATGTGCCGCGCGAACTCGCGGATCATGTAGCTGCCCGGAATCCAGGCCGGCAGCATGAAGCGCTGGCCCGCGGGGTCGGGGCGTTCGACGGTGACTGTGACGTGAAAAAGGTGCGCGGCCGGGTTCGCCGGCCGGATTGCGTAGTGAAGGGTCATCGCGCAGCCACCAACGAGGTGGCGCGAGTTTAGTGTGGTCGGCCGTGCCCGGCTCGCCGCTCAGGTGGTCAGGTACGCCTCGACGGTCGCGTGGCGCGCGACCGTGTCCTCGTTGAACACGCTGGCGCGCAGGTACGGACCCATGACCGGCACGCGCAGAATGTGCGTCAGGTCGACGCCGCCGATGTGCGGCAAACTGCCGGTGCTGGCGAGGTCGTTGGTCTCGATGCGGATCAGTCGGTGCGAGCCGGCGCCCGGATCGTAGAAGGCGTCGAAATTGAAGAAGTACCGCGCTTCGCCGACGACGCCGACGCCGTAGACGAACGGATGCAGCGAGAAGCTGATTTCGAGCGTGAAGCCGCGCTGGTTGGTGCTCGTCAGTGCGTCCGAAATCACATAGGCATTGACCCAGCGGTAGCCGTCGACGTTGATCATCTGGTAGCCGATGCCCGTGTGCCCCTGGATCTGGCTGCGCGGCAACAGCGTCATCGTCTTCGTGCACGGGCGGTCACAGCCGCGCGGCAAACGCGGCGCTTTGGCGAGCGCCGCAACGGTGCGCTTGTCCGGCTCCAGCACGTGATAGGTCCAGTCGGGTCGCGCGGGATGAACGGCCTGGGTCAGCCTGACCGCAGGTGCAACGGGTTTCTTCGCCATCTGGGCTCTCCTGGTCAACGCGCGACGGCACGCGCCGCCGCGCCGGTCTCAGCCTAGGCGGCGACGGCCCCGATGCAAGGTGAATCTTCGGCGCGTTCGGCGACGCCGATCAGTGCCGCAGCACTTCGAGCACGTCGGAATGGAATTCGCGCCGGTACAGCACG